>CALGTT010000384.1 GCA_937901485.1 uncultured Ruminococcus sp. | reverse complement strand
CGGGATAAATCTTTTGAGCGTTATGAAGTGGCCGGTCCTTTTCGCGCTCGTGTGCACGCTTCTCGCGATGTGGATAAACAACGAAATCGTCCCCCGCGGCTATGAGGTGCGCCGGGAGATGACTTCAGAAATCTCCGTCGGAGACGCGTTCGATCTCATCAAGCCGGGCGTGATGATGACGGAATCGTGCGCCCCCCGTCTTTGCAGGGCGTTGTCCGTTTCCTTGCTGATGGAGATGTACTTGTCAAAGCACTTGTAAAACCGCCGCAGATACCACTGATAGAGCTTGTTTTTGAAGGTGATGTCCAGACCGAACACGTTGACGATCACCGTTTTCTTGCGGTGAAAGAGCTTGGTAAACCAGCCGATGGAGGAGAGCAGAGCATCCCCGACGAAGATCACATCGTATTTGTGCGCCGTGCAGACGGTTTTCACGAGTGCATAGGGCAGAAACCAGAGCAGATGCTTCTGGGACTTGCCGAGGGAGATCAGGTCTGTTTCCACACGGTTTTTGTCGAAATGGTTGTACAGGTGGTAGCTGAAATTCTCCATTCCGCCGACAGCTGGCGGATATTTGCGCGTGATATAGAGCATTTTAAGCTTGTCTGCCATTAGTCATTCTCCTTTGGTTCACAGTCCGCCTTGCGCACTCTGTACTGGATATCCTCTAAGATCTTGCGGTTTGCGGCGATCGTATCGCCGAGCAGACCGATGGTGATGGTCTGAAAGCCCATCATGATGAGGATGGCGGTGAGGATGAGCGACTGGATGTGACCGCTGCCGTCACCCATTGCAAAGTACACGAGGAAGCGCACGCCGAGAATGCCGCCGAGCAGGAGGAGGATCATGCCGATGGTGAGGAAGAATTTCAGGGGCTTGTACATCACGAACGAGCGTGTAATGACAGCCGCGGAGCGTTTCATATACCGCCACATGCTGGAGAACAGGCGCGAGGGGCGTGTTTCGGCATTGGTGCGGATGGGCACGGAGGTCATTGCCATTTTGTTGTGACCTGCCTGAATGATGGTTTCGAGGGTGTAGGTATATTCGTTGACCACATTCAGCCGCAGAGCCGCCTCTCTGGTATAGGCGCGGAAGCCGCTGGGGGCATCGGGGATATCGGAATTGGAGGCAACGCGCACCACCCAGCTGCCCAGATGCTGGAACTTCTTTTTCTTCCATGAGAAGTGCTCCGTCTGGTCGATGGGGCGTTCACCGATGACGATATCCGCCTTTCCGTCAAGGATGGGGCGCACGAGCTTTTCGATATCTGCGCCGCAGTACTGGTTGTCCGCGTCCGTATTGACGATGATATCCGCGCCCAGATGCAGGCAGGCATCGAGTCCTGCCATGAAGCCCTTGGCAAGTCCCTTGTTGCGCTTAAAGGACACGATATGGTGGAAGCCCAGCTCACGGGCTTTTTCCACGGTTTTGTCCTTACTGCCGTCATTGATAATGAGGTATTCAATGGTATCAATGCCGTCGATCTGTCTGGGCAGGTCGTTGTAGGCAAGCTCCAGTGTTTCTTCTTCATTATAGCAAGGGATCTGAATGATCAGTTTCATAATGCGGTTGTCCTTTCTTTTTTCTTGGTATCTGGTATAATCAACAACTTTAGGAAAGTTGTGCAAAATCTGCCCCCCCCGCCGCCGTTCGGCGGCACCTCCCCCGCAAAGCGGGGGAGGGATATGCGGGGGCTGCGCCCCCGAGTCCCGCTTTTTCATTCAAGATTTAGATTTTACATAGTACTAATCCCTTTACCACCATAGATAAACTAAGCCTGCCCCCCTCCGCCGCCGTTCGGCGGCACCTCCCCCGCAAAGCGGGGGAGGAATATGCGGAGGTTGCACCCCCGAGTCCCGCTTTTTCTTTACTAAAGTTTGAAGGGGCAGTATCATAAAGCAGAAAGACGCATCCGGATGCCTTGCTATAAAATATGCCAAATTTCCGGCACTTCCTCGCGCAGCAGCTCCTTGACGAGCGTGCCGAGAGCCTCCAGCCTTGCCATGACTTCCGGATGCTCCGCTTCGATCAGCGCACGCAGTCCGGCAAGCTCACCGCGGATGTGGTCGAGCTGTTCGCCGTCCACAAACAGCCCCGTCCAGTCGTGGAATTTCTCCCACTGCGCATACAGCGCATCGAATTCCTTCAGTGCCGCCGCCGTATCACCTGACGCGGCAGTCTCCATCACACGATGCACCTGCGCATCAAATGATGTGCACTGCCGGTGCACCGTCACAAGTCCGGTCACGCAAAGCACCGCCAGCAGTACCAGAACGGAAAAACTGATTTTTAATCGGTTCATGCTCCCTGCCCTCCTTTTTTCTGCATTCGTACGATATGATAGCCGTGCGCCTTGTCCGCTGTCATAAGAAAGATGTCCGATATCCTCATCCCCCGACCGCGGAGCACGCTGTGCAGCCATTTCTCATCAAGACCGATGGCTTGCAGTGATGTTTCCCGAAGCTCGCCGTCCGCCACGATGATCTGCGGCGGATCAAGGTCGCGCTCCGCGGCGTGTACATCCTTTTTGGTAGCGGGCTGGCTGGCGGATTTTTCATACACGGAAACCGAACCGTTCGTCTCCACGATCGCAAACTGCACATCATCCACGGAAAACACGCCGCTTGTGCGCAGGGTGCTCATCAGATCATCCACGGAAAACCGCAGTGCATGGAGCATTTCCTGATCTATTTCACCATCGCGGATGATGATCTTCGGACTGCCGGAGATCAGGCGGCGCAGCCGGACGGATTTGAGTGAGCCCCACGACACGATGACTTCGAAGCAGACCAGAGCCAGAATGGGGAGGATGCCGCGCAGGAGGGGGATCTCCGTATCCTCCAGCGAAAGCGTGGCGATGTTGGATACCAGAATGGTAATGACCAGCTCCGAGGGCTGTAATTCTCCGAGCTGTCGTTTGCCCATGAGCCGGACGGAAAAAATGACCACAATGTACACGATCAATGCGCGTATGAGAAGGATCGACATAGCAGGACTCCTTTCAGTTTCTTTTGAAAGTATGCACCCTTTCCGCGGATTTATGCCATAAAGCGCGGAGTCCGCGCTGACGATACGCGTTTGTCAGCTTTTACAAAACAGAAACTTTGCGTTTCGCGGGCAGGGTTTCTCGAATGCATGGGCATACATTTAATTTTACCCGAAATTCCACCTTTTTTCCACACATTATTATGTGATTTTGCGAATTGACGAAAAATGGCATAAGAGGTATAATATAAAAGTTGCAAATTCCAAAATCATGAAGAAAAGAAGGCGAAATTATGCTCATCAAATCGTATCTCAACTCCCTCCGACGCGAATTTCAGGGCTACAATGCCGGAAAATTTGCAAAAGACCTCCTCGCCGGCATCACCGTTGCCGCCGTTGCGCTCCCCCTCGCGCTTGCGTTCGGTGTCAGCTCCGGCGCGACCGCTTCCGCAGGTCTTGTCACTGCCATCCTTGCCGGCATCCTCATCGGCGGTCTGTCCGGCGCATCCTACCAGATCAGCGGTCCGACCGGTGCGATGACTGCCATCCTCGTTTCCCTTGTGGCACAGTACGGTATGCAGGGAATGCTCATGGCAAGCTTCATTGCCGGTGTGCTCCTGCTTATCTGCGGCATCTTCAAGCTCGGCGGACTCGTGTCCTATCTCCCCATGCCCGTGATCACCGGTTTTACCAGCGGTATCGCCATTATTATCGCATTCGGGCAGATCAACAACCTCACGGGGCTTACCTGCGAGGGACTGACGACCATTGAAAAGGTGCAGAGCTATTTTCGTCTGGAACAGCACTTCGACCTGACCGCGTTCCTGATCGGTCTTTCTGTCATTGTATTTATGGCAGTGTACCCGAAGAAGCTCAACCAGTACTGTCCCGGCTCGCTCATTGCCATCATTCTGGCGACCGCAGTCACCGTGATCTGCAAGTTTGATGTGCCGCAGGTCGGCGCGATCCCGAAAAGCCTGTTCCTTGAGGACAGACTGACATTCTCCGGACTTTCCATGTCCAGCCTGACAGGGCTGATTACGCCTGCCATCTCCATTGCTGCCCTCGGTCTGATCGAATCCCTGCTGTGCGGTGCATCCGCAGGACGCATGAAGAACGAAAAGCTCAACGCGGATGTGGAGTTGGTTGCGCAGGGCATCGGCAATATGATCATTCCGCTGTTCGGCGGCGTTCCGGCGACCGCAGCAATCGCAAGAACAAGCGTTGCCATCAAATCCGGCGGTCAGACACGCCTTGTTTCCATCATCCACGCGGCAGTGCTCCTGCTGTCGATGTTCGTGCTCGGCGGTGTAATGTCCCTGATCCCGCTTTCCGCACTTGCCGGCGTGCTGATCATGACCGCATGGCGCATGAACGAATGGCACGCGATCAAGAACATTTTCCACATGAAGATCAAAACCGCAATGCTCCAGTTCCTCATCACCATGGCAGCAACGGTCATTTTCGACCTGACGGTAGCGATCCTGATCGGTGTCATCTTCTCCGTGTTTGCGTTTGTCATCAAGGTTTCCGACATGCAGGTAACAGTTGCGCCGGTCGATCCGAAGCGCGTGGACGAGCACCATGCAGATCCGGCAAAGCTTGACCATACCTGTGTTGTATACATTTCCGGCCCGCTGTACTTCGGCACATGCGCAAAGCTGGAGGAAAAGATCACGGCACTGGGCGAAAACTACAACATTATCTTCTCCATGCGCGGCGTGACCATCGCGGACATGTCCGGTATTGAGGCTCTGCGCGATTACTGCGAGGGGCTTGTCAAGGAGGGCAGAATGTGCTATTTCTCCTGCGTACAGGAGAACGTAATGCAGATGATGGAACGCTGCGGCTTCAAGGAGCGTTTCAAGTATGATATGTACTTCTGGAGCACGGACAAGGTTTTCGAGCATATTTCGAGTTTGTGATACATTTAAAATAGGTTGATCTGCAATACAGCTCTTTCTGGGGTTAGCACCCCAAAGCTGCCCCCAGCCCGTCCCCCAACGGGGGAGGGGCTATTTTTCGGGGACTTCGCTGTACAGCCCGTCCCCTCTGCTTCACTTCGTTCAGCATCTCCCCACCCCGTGGGGAGTCACCCGAACCCCTT
>CALGTT010000383.1 GCA_937901485.1 uncultured Ruminococcus sp. | reverse complement strand
CCTGCATAAGAAAGCCGGTGACATTGTGAATCTGGAGTGCGACATCATCGCAAAATATGTGGAAAAGCTCTGCGGCAATCGGAAGTCCGGCGGTATTACGGAGGATTTTCTGGCAAAGCACGGCTTTATGTAAAGAAAGGATGACAGTGTATGACATTCAACACCATTCCTGAAGCACTGGAAGCACTGCGGCAGGGAAAGGTCATTCTCGTCACGGATGACCCCGACCGCGAGAATGAGGGAGATCTGATTTGTGCGGCACAGTTTGCGACCACGGAAAATGTGAATTTTATGGCGGCACAGGCAAAGGGGCTGATTTGTATGCCCATGAGCCGTGCCATGACGGAGCGTCTTGGACTGCGGCAGATGGTGCAGAACAATACGGACAACCACTGCACCGCGTTCACAGAGTCGATTGACCATGTGGGCACCACCACTGGCATTTCCGCGGAAGAACGCGGATTTACTGCAAGAATGTGCGTTTCTGAGGAGGCGAAGCCCTCGGATTTCCGCCGCCCCGGTCATATGTTTCCGCTGGAAGCAAAGGCAGGCGGTGTACTGGAGCGCAACGGACACACGGAGGCAACGGTTGACCTGATGCGCCTTGCCGGACTTGCGGAATGCGGTCTTTGCTGTGAGATCATGGCGGAGGACGGCACGATGATGCGCTTGCCGCAGCTTGAGAAATTCGCGGAGGAATACGGGCTGGTATTCGTGACCATTCAGGATCTCCAGAAGTACCGCCGCATCCACGATCCGTTCATGGAGCGCGTATCCCATGCACAGCTTCCCACGAAATACGGTGATTTTGAGATCTACGGCTACCAGAACACCATCACCGGACGGGAGCATGTGGCTCTTGTGATGGGTGACGTTGCGGACGGTGCGCCGGTGCTCTGCCGTGTGCATTCGGAGTGTCTGACGGGTGATGTATTCGGTTCGTGCCGCTGTGACTGCGGCGAGCAGCTGGACGCGGCAATGAAGCGGATTGCAGAAGAAGGCAGGGGCATCCTGCTCTATCTGCGGCAGGAGGGGCGCGGCATCGGACTTCTGAACAAGATCAAGGCATATGATTTGCAGGAGCACGGACGCGACACGGTGGAAGCGAACGTGGAGCTTGGCTTTGCGCCGGATCTGCGTGATTACAGCGAAGGCGCACAGATCCTCAGAGATCTGGGTGCTGTGAACCTGCGGATCATGACGAATAATCCGGAGAAGATCTCCGATCTCTCGGAATACGGTGTGGAGATCACAGCGCGTGAAGCGATCGAGATTCCGCCGAAAAAGGAGAATCTGTTCTACCTGCGGACAAAGCAGGAGAAGATGGGGCATATGATTGATGTTCCGGAGGAATAAACATGTTCTTAAAAATGTTTTGGGTGATCGGTTTTTTCTTCCTGCTGTTTCTCATCGTTGCAGCAATCTGCATTGCTGAACGTGACGGTTCAGAGGAAGAAAAGGATTATCCGCTCTCACTCCGGGGATTTGCACAGATTCGTTCGGATCTCTGGGCAGATCACCGAAAGAAAACAAACAATCATTCGCATAGCGTCAAAACCTATGATGAATTGTATACAACCAGAAAGGAAGATCATTATGAAAACAATTGAAGGAATTTACTGCGGACAGGGACTGAAGATCGCCATCGTGGCATCCCGTTTCAATGAATTCATCACCTCCAAGCTCATCGGCGGTGCAGAGGATTGTCTGGTGCGCCACGGTGTATCCGATGACGACATCACCCTTGCATGGGTACCCGGTGCATACGAAATTCCGCTTGCAGCAAAGAAGCTTGCAAAGTCCGGAAACTACGATGCGATCATCTGCGTTGGCGCAGTCATCCGTGGTTCAACGTCCCATTATGACTATGTGTGCGCAGAGGTTTCCAAGGGCATTGCGTCCGTATCTCTGGAAACGGAAGTTCCGGTGCTGTTCGGCGTTCTGACGACCGACACCATCGAGCAGGCAATCGAGCGTGCAGGCACAAAGGCAGGCAACAAGGGCTATGACTGTGCAATGTCCGCACTGGAGCTGGTGCATCTGTTCAAGCAGGTATAAAATGCGGAAGATCATGTTCTTTGATGTGGACGGCACACTCATGGAGGACAATGCCGGACACTTCGTTCCAGACAGCACAAAAGAAGCCCTCCGCCTTGCACATGCTGCCGGACATCTGCTCTATGTGAATACGGGCAGACCGCTTTGCAATGTGGATGCGGACGTGCGTGAGCTGGGGTTTGACGGCTATCTGTGCGGCTGCGGCACTTATATCGAGTGCGGCGGCAGGGAGCTGTTCTACCAGACAGTTTCTCCCGATGTGAGGGCGAAAATGGTACAGCTTGTGCGTGAGGTGGATGCCGCGCCGCTGTATGAGCACCGTGACGGATTCTTCTTTGATCCGAACACGCGGGAGCTGCCGTTCATCGTTGACATCCGCAATACATTCCGGATGCAGGAGAAAAATATTTACCGCAGTGCGGACGATGCGGATTTTGCCTTTGACAAGTTCGTGATCGGCTACGATGAAAAGACCGATCTGGAAACATTCAAAGCCGGCATTGCGCCGTTTTTTGCGTTTGTGGACAGGGGCTGGGGCTTTGCAGAGATGCATCCGCGCAACTGCTCCAAGGGGCTGGCGATGGAGTTTGTGCTCGATCACCACGGCATGGAGAGATCCCGGTCCTACGCCATCGGTGATAGTCTCAATGACCTTGCAATGCTGCGTACCTCAGGTACGGGCATTGCAATGGGTGACGGTGAAACGCTCATCCCCCACGCGGATTATGTGACAGCAAAGCTGCGTGAGGATGGGATCTACAAGGCAATGGAACGGTTCGGTTTCTTCAAGCCGTGAGATGCTGTGCACTTCGAATACACATAGAAATACCCCGCCTTTCGGCGGGGTATCGCATTATACTTAGTTATACTTCTCCAGAAGCTGCTGGATCTTCTGGTGGGGATCAATGACAGTGCTGATGGAAACGTCGTGGTTGAGGGATGCGATGAAGTATGCAATGTACTTGGATACGTCAACCTCATGGAACCACTCACGCTTGAGCAGCTCCGGAGAACGATAGGTCAGGTTTGTGCCGAATACACCGCTGATGAAGCCGTCGTTGTATGCCTGATCGAATTTCTCCAGACCGTTTGTGAAGATGGAGTAGGTCGCATATGCGAAAATTCTTCTTGCATTGCGCTTCTTCAGCTCGTAAGCGATATCCAGAACGGACTCGCCGGAGGAGATGATATCGTCAGCAATGAATACATCCTTGCCCTCTACGGAGTTGCCGAGATACTCGTGTGCAACGATCGGGTTTCTGCCGTTGACGATTCTGGAGTAGTCACGTCTCTTATAGAACATGCCCATATCCACGCCGAGCACGGATGCATAGTACATGTTGCGGTTGAGTGCGCCCTCGTCGGGGCTGACTACCATGAAGTTTTCCTTTGTTGCGTGGAAGCCTTCGATGGACTTGAACATGGTTTTGAGAACCTGATAGGAAGGAATGACGTTGTCAAAGCCCATCAGCGGAACGGCATTATGTACTCTCGGATCATGCGCATCGAATGTCACAATATTGGAAACGCCCATTGCCTGAAGTTCCTGCAGTGCAACTGCGCAGTCGAGGGACTCACGATAGTTGCGGCGGTGCTGTCTGCCGCCGTAGAGATTGGGCATGATGACATTGATTCTGTATGCCTTGCCGCTTGCCGCCTGAATGATACGCTTGAGATCCTGATAGTGATCATCCGGAGACATTGCGTTCTTCATGCCGAAGTATTCATAGGTGCAGCTGTAATTGCCGACATCGGTAATGATGTACAGGTCCTTACCGCGGATGGTGGACTTGATCAGACCCTTGCCATCGCCGGATGCAAAACGGGGGCATTCGCTCTCTACAAGGAAATTTTCGAAATCATAGCCGCCCTTCTGCGCCCAGTCCACGAGATAGCCGTTGATCTTATCGCCCAGATCTCTTGCGCTCTGCATGGCGATCAGGCCGAGGGGCGCAACATTGGTTTCAAGGTTGAACAGAACTTCATTATTACTCATACTTCTCTTTGCTTCCGCAGTGCCGCACGGAAGCACTCCTTCCTTGGAAATATTATTTGATCAGGATGACTCCCTGAATCGTGACAATAATCACTTGCAGAACTTGTCGATATAATGGTCGATATCTGCTGCAATGATCTCCTTGGCAACATCCACATCCTCGATCTCGTCCACCGCTGTGGTCTTGTTCTCCAGCTCCTTGTACACTTTGAAGAAATGGATCATCTCATCAAAAATGTGACGGGGCAGCTCGTTGATGGAGTGGTAGCAGTTGTAATTCGGATCTTCGAACGGGATGGCAATGATCTTGTCATCATGTCTGCCGCTGTCAAGCATCCGGATCACGCCGATGGGATAGCAGCGCACCAGCGTCATGGGAGAAAGTGTTTCGGAGCAGACCAGAAGCACATCCAGCGGATCTTCATCATCCGCATAGGTGCGCGGGATCAGACCGTAGTTTGCCGGATAATGCGTGGATGTGTGCAGGATACGGTCAAGCTTGATCAGACCGGTTTCCTTGTCCAGCTCGTACTTGATCTTACTGCCCTTCGGGATCTCGATGACAGCCACAAAGTCATTGGGATTGATGCGCTTGGGGCTGATATTGTGCCAGATATTCATAGATCACACCTCAATTAATTGATAAAACTACATAGCCATATATAATAAGTATACCCGTGTTTTCCCTTTTTGTCAATCACCCGCCGAAAAAGAAAATGAAGTTTGTCGGATTTTCTAAATTCGCTTTGCTTTTAAACGGATTTTATAGACATTTCACGAATTGGAATCAAAAAACTTATGAAAAAACACAGTTGTTTTCAGGAAGAAAATATGATATAATCAGGATATAGCCTGTCCGTTTTTGACGGACATACAATTTAAAGGAGGAATCATCATGCCAGACGTTACAAACATCAAGGAATTTCAGCGGCGCATCAAACGCGTGCTCATCTCCGAGGAGGAGATCAGCAGTGCCCTGCAGAAAGCCGGAAAGGAGATCGACACGCTCTATGACGGCTCACCGATCCTGCTTGTAAGCATTCTCAAAGGTGCGTTTGTCTTTATGGCAGATCTCATCCGCGCTGTCAATGTCCCCTGTGAGGTAGGCTTCATGTGTGCGAAAAGCTATTACAGCGGCACAGTTTCTACCGGTGCAGTCAAGATCACAATGGATCTTGAACAGGACATCAGCAATTATCATGTGGTCATTGTGGAGGACATTATTGACACGGGCCGCACACTTTTCGATGTGGTCAATCTGCTCAAAGCCAGACAGCCGCGTTCCCTGCACGTTGTTACACTGCTTGACAAGCCCTCCAGACGAGATCCGCGCGTGGCAGAATCAGGCTTCAAAGCGGATATTTCCCTATTCACAATCGACGACCTCTTTGTGGTCGGCTATGGTCTGGACTGCGGCGAGCTGTACCGCAATCTCCCGTATATCGCGGAATATTCGCCGCATGAGGAGGTATGATCATGCTTGAAAAGCTCTTCCGCCTCAAGGAAAACAACACAAACGTCAGGACGGAGATCACAGCCGGCATCGCCACGTTCATGACAATGGCGTACATCCTTGCAGTCAATCCGAGCATTCTCGGAGAAGCCGGTATGGATCCGACGGCCGTACTGCTGGCGACCTGTCTTGCGTCTTTCATTGGTACGGCGTTCATGGCGTTCATGGCAAATATGCCGTTCGCGCTTTCTGCCGGTATGGGACTTAACGCGTTCCTGACCTACACCGTTGTCATGGGCTTTGGCTATCCGTGGCAGGTGGCACTGCTTGCGGTATTCATCGAGGGTATTATTTTCATCATCCTGTCGCTCACGAATGTCCGCGAGGCGATCTTCAACGCCATTCCGCTTTCCCTGAAACATGCAGTTTCCGTAGGCATCGGCTTGTTCATTGCGTTCATCGGTCTGCAAAACGCAGGGCTGACGGTTGCCAATTCGTCAACGCTCGTGTCCATTGTCAGCTTTCGCGAGAATTTCAGTACTTCCGGTATCTGCGCATTGCTCGGCATTATCGGCACATTCCTGACAGCGATCCTCTACATCAAGAAAGTCAAGGGTTCGATCCTCATCGGTATCCTCGGCACATGGATCCTGGGTATCCTCTGTCAGCTCACCGGCATCTATACGGTCGATGCTGCAAACGGCTACTATTCCTTGCTGCCGGCGTGGGGTATGACGGATTTTTCCAAGCTCGGCGAAACCTTTGGTCAGTGCTTCAACGTGGATTTCAGTGCTGTGGGCATCTTCAACTTCATTGTCATCATCTTTTCGTTCCTGTTCGTTGATCTGTTCGATACCCTTGGCACGCTCATTGGTGTGGCTGCCAAGGCGGACATGCTTGATGAGGAGGGCAGACTGCCGAAGATCCGTCCGGCACTGCTTGCGGATGCCATCGCAACCTCCGCAGGTGCCGTACTGGGTACATCCACCACCACCACGTTTGTGGAATCCTCCGCAGGCGTGGCGGTCGGCGGCAAAACCGGTCTGACGGCACTGACTACTGCGATCCTGTTCCTGCTGTCGATGTTCTTCGCACCCATCTTCACCGCGATCCCGTCCTTTGCAACAGCTCCCGCGCTCATCATTGTGGGCTTCCTGATGTTCAGCAACATTGCAGAACTGAAGCTCACAGAGGACAATTACACCGCTGCGATTCCTGCCTATCTGTGCATCATCGCAATGCCCCTGTTCTACAGCATTTCCGAGGGCATTTCCATCGGTGTGATCTCCTATGTCCTGCTCAACCTCATCTGCGGCAAGGCGAAGAAGATCAACCCCATTATGTATGTACTGGCTGTACTTTTCGTACTCAAGTATATTTTCCTGTAACATCAAAACCGCCCCTGCGCTTTCACAGGGGCGGTTTTCTGTCAGGATGCGATCACGCCTGCTGCACGCAGGGAAGCAAGCAATGCGTTGAACGATGCGATCACATCGGGCAGAGTTGCCGTATCTGCCAGATCGTCGATCGCTGCACCGGGAATCAGTTCACCGGCAGGTCCGGTCGCACCTGTCGCACCTGTTGCACCGGGGAGTCCGTCTGCGCCGGTCGCACCTGTCGCGCCCGTTGCACCGGGGAGTCCGTCTGCGCCGGTCGCACCTGTCGCGCCCGTTGCACCGG
>CALGTT010000382.1 GCA_937901485.1 uncultured Ruminococcus sp. | reverse complement strand
GGAACACATCGTTATTTTGAGAATACCGCATCGGATGACCGCAAACCGTTCGAGGAACTGACCACGCATCTGATCGAGGAACATGGCTACCGGAAAATCTACTGCCTGACAGGTCCGGAGAATAATCCCGATGCACAGGAACGGCTGAAGGGCTATCAGGATGCGATGAAGGAACACGGCTTGTATTTTGACCGGACGTATTGGCAGCACGGGGATTTCTGGAAACGTTCGGCAAAGAAAATGGCGGACGAGATTGCGGACGGCATCCTTGCAAAACCCGAAGCGATTCTCTGCGGCAATGACATCACGGCAGGTGAACTGATCATGCGGCTTGTCGGCAGAGGGATCCGTGTACCGGAGGATATTGCGGTGGTTGGCTTTGACTGCGGCGACCCGAACGGAGAATGCGATATCAGTATTACCAGCTATAAAAGGGCAAATTTCCAGCTCGGTGCAGAGGCACTGCGGCGGCTGTACAGGCTTCTGACCGGTGTGAATCCGCCCCGTGTGCATAACAAAATCGAGGGGCTTCGCATCAATGCAAGCTGCGGCTGTCCTGCCTATCGCCATGTGCATAAAAAGGAAGAACGCATGGCAAGAATCCGGCGGGATTTTGCCGGACGAATTTATACCAGAGAGATCGCTTATGAGGCAGGACTTGCAAAGGATCTGCAGGGGGCGTTGGAGGTCATTTCGAGATATACGATCTTCCTGTATCATTACAGCAGATTCGGCATTCACCTCACAGAAGCCGCACTGCACGCCATACAGACGGGCGAAACGGACGGGCTGACCTTCGACATTCACAGCAGGATGTGTCATTGTGCGGAGTATCACAGCAATTTCCGGAACAGCTATCCGGCGGCGGATTTTGCAATGGAAGATATACTTCCGGCATTTGCAGAACCGCAGAAACGGTCATCCGCCTATTTCCTCTCGCCTCTGCATTACGGGGATCGGTTCTTCGGATATACAGCGTTGTCCTATGGAAAATATGCATTCACCTATGATATTTCCTACCAGATGTTTATCAAATACATTGACGAGATCGTGTTCCGGCTGATCGGAAGGGCGGCATTTGCAAAGAAAACAGAATCCGCACAGCGGACGAACAGCGGACGGATGCGGCTGTACAGTGGAATCATAGCAGGTGCAGAACGTAAAATTTCTGAGATGCTGTTTATTTCCTGCGAAATCACGGATATGAAGCTGCTGTATGGAAAATACGGCGGCAAAAAAGTTGTTGCCATGATCCGGAGAATCGTTTCGGAATTTTCGGAAACACTGCATGGGGATGAGGTGTGCGGCTTCTTATCTGAAAGCAGATTCTGCATTGTCACGCCGTTTCCAGATCGTGCGGAGGAGATCTTCCGTGAGCTGAAAAACAGCGTGATCTGTCTGGATGAACCGATCAGCATCACATTGGGGACGCATCGTTTTCAGCCGGAAACGATCGGGGAAGCGGATGATATTTACGATCTGCTCGGAGAAGCGGTCAACCACACGGCATACACCTACAACCATCACCATCACAGCGGGAGCCGGCAGCTGTATGAAAAGCTGTATGATCTCCGGAAAGAGCTGGAACATGCCCCCGAACAGGAATGGACGATTGATGCGATGTGCAGCAGACTGCATATCAGCAGGAGCACGCTGCAAAAGAATTACAAGGCATTTTTCGGCAAAAGCATCATTGACGAGCTGATCTCGTTCCGGATTTCAAAGGCAAAGCGGCTGCTGGAAGATACCGCCTGTACGCTCTCCGCCATCGCAGAACAGTGCGGTTATTCTTCGGATACTTATCTCATTAAGCAGTTCAAGAAAATAGAGGGAATCACGCCGAATGAGTATCGGGAACGAGGGAACTGATATGATGGTTTTCTGTTCTTATGATTTTCTAATGTTAGGTGCAGAAACGATGAAGAAGCGGAAATGTTCCTCGCCGGAGATCAGAGTGCACAGGATACGGCACGAAAGGTGCAGAGCCGTGCGGAGATTATGGTGAGTGAGCAGAGCTGACGGTGTTGACCGTGCACATATTTTCGATTGGTTTTTCTGCAAACAAAGGCGGATGCAAAACTGCATTCCGCCTTTTTTCGTTTATTTCTCAGGGATCTTTCACGCAGACTTCCCGAAATTTTGCCGAAAAGATGCGTTGTTAGGCATAGTGTCAACACGACCTAGTATAAGTTGCGTTTTTCAGGGTGCAAGTTGCATTGACAATACGTCCAGTTATATGTTAATATAATAGTAACAAGCCAGTTATGCAGAACGAGCTGATCTATGATGTGAGGAAAAATGCATGAAAAGATTGGTGCTTTTCATTGTGAAAATGCTGACGCATCCTGCTGACTCACTATTGATACTGTAGGAACTTCAAAATTGGAGGTCGATCATGAAAATAATCATCGAATCCCCACAGCCGGATGAAGAAGATGCTGTCATTGTCAGGTGTGCATCACCGGATCCAAAACTCATCTCTATGCTGCTTGCATTTCAGACTCCTCAGGCAGAACTTACGGGTTATCTGAACGACAAAATTGTGCGTCTGAACTATCAGGATATCTATTATTTTGAAGCGAATGAAAACCGTGTTTTTGCATATTACCATTCAAATGTTTACGAGATCAAATATAAACTCTATGAGCTTGAGGAGCGTTTTTCGTCCTTGGATTTTGTACGTTGTTCAAAGTCCATGATCGTGAATATGGAAAAAATCGAATATCTCTCACCGCTTTTCAGCGGCAGGATGGAAGCGCATTTAAAAAACGGTGAAAAGATCATTATTTCACGGCAATATGTACATAGTCTGAAAGCCAAGCTCGGTGTTGGGGGTGCAGAACGATGATAAAAGAATTTTTCGTTTCCTTACTGCATTATTTTGTGAATATTACAGCCGCCGTTCTGATCGTCACAGCGATCTATCTGACAATCTCCGGGCAGCCGATGGACAGCGCAATATTATGGGAGATTCTCCTGAGCGGTCTGATCACTGCACTGCCGTCCGCTGTTCTTGTTTGTCTTGATATCAAAAGCGGCAGAATCGTATTTCTGCTATGGCTTGTGCATTTTCTGCTGATATTCCTGATTTCCTTGCTTCTGATCGGATTCTTCGGCTGGTACAAAATCACAGCATTGTCAGTACTGCTGACTTTTCCGGCAATTGTATTCATCTACTTATTCACCTGCTTTGCACATTACCTTGTGGACAGGAGACATGCGGCATTGATGAATCAGAAGCTGAAACAACGCTATTCAAAAACGAACAAAAATTGAAATCATTCAGAACGGAGGTATTTCTATGAAACACAAATTGACCGCACTTCTCACAGCAGCGATGATGCTTGCATCATCGGGAACAATTTTACCCGTGCAGGCTGAGGACGATTCTTATATGGATTCCGTCATCGGCACACTGCCCGACTGGACACCAATGAATTTTATTGATGCAATGGAATTCTATAACAAGTACGGAAAAACTCACGTAGAGGACAATTTCATTTGTCTGGTAAAACCAATGCGTTTGGATGAAAAGGACAAATACATAACATCTTATTCGGGAAGTATGGCGATGATCAACACGCCTGCCTGCACAAGTCCGGCACTTTTCAAGCTGGAGATTCCGGAAAAACCTGACCCGAATGATGAAGAAGCTCTTGCGGCATATGAAGAATTATGCAATAAATTAGGTGTTCCTACGGACGATTACACCTTTTTTGAAGATTATGCAAAAAGTGAAGTACAGTATATCTTTAAAGTTCAGATGTTCCGTGTCCTTGAGGGACATGACCTGACGGTAGAATGGATAATGGATCTCGGTGAAGGTTATAAGAAAATGATCATCGACACATTCACCTTTGAAAATCCAAGCGGTTTCATTGGACAGACCGATATCTACAACTGGCTGCCTGACTGCCCTGCTGAGTATAATTGGCTGAATAGCTATAGTCATGAATCTACGCTCGCTGGCAGTGGTGCCTGCGTATTTCGCAACTATATCGCATACTGTGCAGATGTGAACGCAAGCACGGGAGCTTCTCTGGAAATGGCGCAGACCGGTGATGGAGCAATTGAATTTGTGATGGAATCCGACTGCAACGGTTTTGATCTGCGATCAAAAGTAGAGCCCGTTGACGGACAGGGTTCTTCCTCTGTGATCGTATATCAGCCCACTGCGGATGGACTGGTCGATGTGGAATGGTCAGTCGGCAGACACTGGTCAGATGAAGCGCCTTTTGATATCACAAACGGAAGATATCACATTAAAAACAACTGCTCTGAAATTGTTGACTGCTCACACGGAAGTACCATCATCACATTTATAGATAAGGATACGGGTGAACTGATTGACATTCCCGAGAATTCTTCATTCCGGAAAGATACGATACAGCATAGTCCCGATGAGCCTTGTCTAAGCGAGCTTTTTCCGATCGACTCCAATCCCTGCATCATTGATTCAATCAGAGCCTATGATCCCAATTGCAGTTATTCATTCGATATAAGAACGGAAGACGGCTACTATGATTTTGAAGGATTTGAAGTCACATCCGAAGAAGAAAAACACAGGAATGTAAACTGTTATCTGAGTTATAAAGCAAATCCTGAACCCGTTCTGCCGGACGGTGCAACCAGAATCACGCTGTATGACAAGGATACGGGCGAGCTGATTCCGGATGAAGTGATCAGGCTGCACAACTTTACATTCGGCACGAATATCGGCTATCAAAACGACGATGTGCCCGGCGGCTGGATGTATACAGGCCCGTTTTTTATTGTCGATTCCAATCCCTTTGTTCTGGAATTTGATCATTTGGCGAGTCATTACAAGTATGCTGATTTATTTGAATTCTGCTGCGAAGATCAGCCTGAGGTGATCTATTACAGCAACGATTCCATGGATCTGATCTTCAGAATCAAGATTGAGGTCTCCGGCGATCTGAACGGCGATGATGAATTCAGTGTCGTGGATGTAATTGCATTACAGAAGTGGCTGCTTAGGTCGGATCAGGTTGAGATTTACTATTTGGAAGAAGGCGATCTGGATCTCAACGGCAAACTGGATGCCTTTGATCTTGCCATCATGAAGCGCAAGCTGCTTAAAAATATCAATTCTGCCCATGTTGAACCGTAACAGCGCGTGGAATACAGAATGCCGTGACCGAAGACAGCCACCGCTGCGCGGCTCGCATTCCAGAGGAAAATATGCTCCATGAAGGGAAGATTTTTACTGTTGTGAATGGAGCGGAACAGAGCGCGATCCCAATACGATAACAAAACATAGTTCATACATGAAATATACGAAAAGAGCCGCATTTTTTGCGGCTCTTATGCTATCCTAAGCCTGCCCCTCCCCCGCTTTGCGGCGGAGGGGGCGATAGGCTCTGGTATCACAACGGGCAGATACAGCAGAATACATTTCTCAAAAAAAATTTCATTTAGGGCTTGACAAAAGATTACAAATATGTTACAATGATTACAAGAGATTACATTCCGGTAACTTGACGGAAAAGGAGATAAATGCAATGCACCTGAAAAAAACAATTGCCGGCATTCTTGCCGGCGTACAATGTATGATGCTTTGCCCTGCCGCTGCACATGCTGCACAGGGCGGTACTCTGGGCGATCTGGATGGCAATGACGGCACGAGTGCGGAGGATGCGTCCATCATTCTGGTGGATGCGGCTTCCATCGGCGCAACCGGCGAGGGCATCCTGACGGAGGAACAGAAGCAGTCAGCGGACACCAATAAGGACGGCAGTGCGGACGCAGCGGATGCGGCAGTCATTCTGGTCTATTCCGCGCTGGTCGGCACGGGTGATGTGACCTGTGGTCTGGAGGATTATCTGAACAAGGCGGACGAGGATCTGGATTTCATCGCCGCACCGCAGATCACGGTCGGCAAGCGTACACAGGCGGCGATCGTAAAATGGCAGTCCGTTCCCTATGCGACGGGCTACGAGATCTGGCGCTGCAGCGGCACAAAGGCATCCTCGGCGGACTACAAGCTGATCACAACAGTCGGCGGCGGTGCGGTGAGTTATCTGGATGCACTGCCGGACGATTCCAGCTATTGCTACAAGGTGCGTGCCGTGCGCACACAGTCGAGCGGCGTGCTTTACAGCGAATTCAGCACAGGGCGCGAAAACTGGACAAAGGAAGCGATCTTACAGGGCGCAGAACTTGTGCCGCATGACACGATCACGGTGTACAACCGTCAGGGCAAGGAAACGACCTCCTATGATGTCACCCTGTCGGAGCGTGATTTCGAGATCCTTGCCAAGTTTGCGGCGGAGCATTTTCCGGAAAACGCCACACGCGAGGATCAGCTCTGGATCACCTTACAGTGGATTCACAAGAATGTGGATTATGCCTATGTGGGCGAGAAGTGGAATTCCATTCAGGGGCTTTCATGGGTGGAAGCGATCTTTGAAAAACAGCGCGGACAGTGCGTGCAGTACAACGGCGCATTTGCGGCAATGATGGCATATCTTGGCTATGATGCACAGATGGTGCAGGGCTACCGCGGAACCTATCCGAGCAATTACTGGCAGCATTTCTGGCCGGAAGTCGTGATCGACGGCAAGACCTACATGATGGAATGCGGCAATTACGGCAAATCCGGCAACTGGTATTATTTCCTTTGTACCTACGGTGAGACTTCCAAGTATATCTGCAATCAGAAGTCCATGAATTGATGTTTCCATTACTGAGTAATTTTTTCCTTAAAGCAAAGTGCTTTCCACTGTCTGGTGGAAAGCACTTCGTCTTTTATGACAAGAACGCGCAAAGATCATGCGTATATTGCCCTATAACTGCATCCCTGCCGAGCGCAGTGCACGGCGGATGAGCTGCGCGGCGGTGTATGCAAGGGCTGCGGAAAAGATGTCTTTGAGAAGATAGGGCGTGGACACCAGCAGAAAGCTCTCGCGCAGTCCCGTGCCCGCTGTCAGGCAGTACTGCATCACACCGATGCTGTGGCAGCAGAGTATGCCTGCAAGCCCTGCGGGGACGGCAAGGATTCTGCGACGCGCCGCCGATGCACAGCAGAGTGCGAGAGGCAAAAAGCCCCAGAGGAAGCCCCCCGTATAGCCCAGAAGCACCGCAAATCCACCGCGAAAGCCTGCAAATACCGGCATCCCGACTGCACCTGCCGCAAGGTAGAGCAGTACTGCCGGCACGCCTTTTTTCATGCCGCCAAGCCACGCGCACAGCGCAGCACCGAAGGTCTGGAGCGTCAGCGGAACATTGGAGGGCATGGGAACGGCGATCTGTGCGAGCACTGCCAGCATCGCAGTCAGCATGGCGGTCTGTGACATGGCAAGGAGCTTTTCATTCCGGTTCATGCATTCGTCCTATCGGATCAGGCTCAGGGAGGTGAGAACGTACATGAAATCGTTCCGATATTCCGCATAGGTATCCTGATTGGCTTTGCAGGTGATGATGTACATGTTCTCCGAATCGGTCACATAGCCTGCCAAGCAGGTCATATTGATCGAGCCGTCACCTTCTCCGATGCTGTAGGTGAATTCCAGCGTCTGCACAGCAAGAGATCCGGCATACACCAGCTCATGACTGAGCAGTTCAAGCTCAGTGGTGATCTTCTCGTATTCCGTCAGCGCGGAGATCGCATAGTCATACACAGAGCCATAGGGTGCGCCCTCGGTGTCCTGTGTACAGATAATGCTGGCATCCTCACAGATATAGTACTCCTCATAAAAATCCGAAGAAGTGGCAGCAAAGCGTTCCGGAATCTCCACATTCAGATCCGGCAGCGGCAGTGCCTTGTATACGATCAGTTCCTCCTCCATGCTTTCTGTCCCCGATTCGGTAGATTGTTGACAGCCGCAGAAGATCACTGCGCCTGCAAGCAGGAGTGCTGCGAGTCGTTTCATAGTGTTCCATCCTTTCTGTGATCCTCAAAAAAAACGGACGGCAAAGCCGTCCGCATGACCAGACCGATAAGCCGAGTTCTGTCGTGTGCGATAATTTAT
>CALGTT010000381.1 GCA_937901485.1 uncultured Ruminococcus sp. | reverse complement strand
CCATACCCGCCGGGCAAAGGGCCTCGCCCAGAATATCGCAGACCTTCTCGTCTACCGAGATCAGACCGCGATCGACCAGCAGTCCGCAGAGGAATGCAGAACGGGCACGGGCTATCACTCCGGCACGGCAACCTATGAGGAAGCGACTGCCGATGAAAAGGCAAAGATCGACAACTACAAGATCCAGTGCGGCGTGACCTATACCTATCCCTCCGCTGTGCTCAAAAAGACCATCACTGATACGGATAATGACGGAATGCCCGATGAATGGGAGGAAGTACGCGGTCTGAATCCGAATGATCCCTCCGATACCAACGGCGATTACTGCGGTCAGGGCTACACCAATATTGAATACTACATCAACGATCTGACCGTGGATTCCTTCCCTGCCGGCGTTGTCACGCCCTCTCCGCAGACCGGCACACTGCCGGTAATCTCCGCATTTGAGCAGATCGAAGCGGAAAGCTTCACCGACCAGTCCGGCATCCTCGCGGAGGATTGTCCTGAGGGCGGTCAGAACATCGGCTTTGTGGAAAACGGCGACTATCTCCTGTTCAAACGCGTGGATTTTGCGGACGGCGCAAAAAGCTTTACTGCAAGAGTGTCCGGCAATCCGTCCGGCATTGAGCTGCATCTGGATTCTCTGGATACACCGGCAGTCACATACAGCTTTGCAGGAACATCGGGATTCATGGATTATGCTGAAGTTTCGTGCAATACCGGAACGATCACAGGCACACATGACCTCTGGATCCGCTTCACCGGCGGCGAGGGATACCTGCTGAATATGGACTGGTTCACATTCAGCAAGGATGCCATTCCGCTCAGCGGCAAACTCATCAAGGATCTGCAGGTGCTCGATGCCGAACATGCACTGAACTGGAAGATCGCCGGAAACGCGCAGGTCGGCACGCCTGTGTTCGGTGACAGACCTGTGACCTATACTGCAATTCCTGACGCGCTTCTCGGTGCGGAGATCATTCAGACCGCATGTGATTCCAAGGGCTTTGCCGATGATGCCGCTTTCTTTACCGCAGGTGCGGATATGGATGTATACGCGGCATTTGACACAAGAGTCGATCCGCTTCCGGCATGGCTTGCCGGATGGGAAAAGACGGAGCTGACCGCCGCCAATGACGGGGATGTGACCTTTGCGCTCTACAAGAGATCCTGCAAGCAGGGGGATGTCGTGACGCTCGGCGCAAACGGACAGTCTGCTTACTGCGTCAACTATACAGTGTTTGCAGTTCCGGCAGAAAACGTACCGGAGCAGATCGTGGGTGATATCGACCTCAACGGCAAACTGGAGCTGCTGGATATCATTTTGTACCAGAGAGTCCTGTTCAATCTGGAGGTATTCACTGCGGAACAGGCAGCTTCCGCTGATCTGAATGCAGACGGCGAATGCAATGCCTTTGACCTTGCACATCTCAAACGGCTTTCGCTCCGGAAATAAGAATCAGCCGCAAGGATCATACGCATTCTTTCATGCCCCGTATTTATGCGGGGCATCTTTTTTCTTGACAAATCCGGTAAAAACATGTATAATATTGGTGGAAAGCACATACAGATTATGGAACGACTGGAGGGATCTGCAATGAGTGCTGTATGGAGCGTATTACTCAGCTATCTGATCGGAAATGTAAATCCAGCCTATATCGCGGCAAAGATCAGAGGTTTTGACATCCGAAAAAGCGGCTCCGGAAATGCCGGTGCTTCCAATGCGGTCATTACGATGGGAAAAAAAGTGGGTGCAGCAGCTGCCCTTTTTGACATTGTAAAGGCGTACTTTGCAGTGAGGCTCTGTGTGTTCCTCTTTCCGCAGCTCCGGTATGCGGCAGAGCTGTCCGGTACTTCCTGCATTGTCGGGCATATTTTTCCTGTCTTTATGGGATTCCGAGGCGGCAAGGGACTGGCAAGTCTTGCGGGTGTCGTACTTGCATTCAGTCCGCAGCTCTTCGTCCTGATGCTGCTTGGCGCGATCATCATCGCATTCCTGACCGACTACATCTGCTTTGTGACCATCAGCGCATCCATTGCCTTTCCCCTGCTGTACGGCATCATGACCGAACAGCTTACAGGCGTGCTGATCTATGCTGTGATCGCCGTTATGATCCCCTGCAAGCATATCAGCAATCTGCGTCGCATCGCAAACGGCACGGAGGCACATATCAGCTTTCTGTGGAAACGTGATGAGGAGATCGAACGTCTCAGCCGCCATCATAAAAACTAAGAAGTGTTGACACTAAACAATACGCAGATTTTCGAGCCAAAATTTTATGCAGCCAAGGCAAAAAGGTGCAGGCAGGCTGTCGCATGTCAAACCTTTTCGGGCGCAGGATGCG
>CALGTT010000380.1 GCA_937901485.1 uncultured Ruminococcus sp. | reverse complement strand
GAGCCTGCGCTGGCAATCGCTGCCTTTGTGCCTGCGGCACAAGCGGCAGCAACATGCCCCCGCCATACGGCGGGGGCGCAGAGCCTGCGCTGGCAATCGCTGCCTTTGTGCCTGCGGCACAAGCGGCAGCAACATGCCCCCGCCATACGGCGGGGGCGCAGAGCCTGCGCTGGCAATCGCTGCCTTTGTGCCTGCGGCACAAGCGGCAGCAACATACAGCAACACGCCCCCGCCAATGGCGGGGGCGTTGATAGGTTATCCCAGATCCTGCACCGTTCCCATGAACAGCGGAATATCATTGTTGTCCACGATCATGTAAACAAACGGTCTGTCCAGCGTGATGTACTTGTAGACAGGCTCTTCAAAGTCCGGCGCAGCACCCGGCAGCATCATAACGGCAGTTACAGCCGCCGCACGCGTGCCGGTTTCGTTCAGGTCAATGAAGGTCTTGTGCAGAACTTCGCTGATGTACAGCGGGTAGTCCACTCCATTCTCTGTGTAATGTGCCATGCCGGAGAAATCCGCTGCCATCCGGTCAAACGCCGTCGGCATTCCCATGTCGGAGAGCATCTCTTTGAGCTTGAGATCGGTTTCATACTTGAACTTGGGGGTTTGTGTGATCACCTCATATTCCAGCGAGGGATCGCCAAGCTCTGCAAGCACTGCTTCGCCGTCCATCTGCGCGATCCATTCGGAAACGGTCATATCCTCATCGGGAAGAATCGCCACAAAGCGGTATTTCCGTCCCTCATATGCCTTGGAAAAGCCCACAGCATTGTCAAATTCATAGTATTCATCTCCGCCGCCATGCATCATCTCCACATCCTGCGCCGTGCCGTCTGCGGCAGTAAAGATACCATCCTTTACCTGATAATCCTCATATTTGTCCGCCCACTCCGCATCGAATGCGATGGCGTTGAGCAGTACCGACATGGTATCCGCGCTCAGTTCGTTTACAAGCTTCGGGATCATACCGTCCGTTTCATTTTTTACCCAGTTGTTGATGTCCTGCACTGTGCCGTCATCAAAGGGAGCTTTGAAGACCTCCGCGTCATAATAGCGGCTGTTGGCATCGAGGAAAGCCTCCTCCACTGTCAGCCGTTCATCATCACGCAGCCAGATGGAATTGGCAATGTTGACACGGGCATTTCTCTGATAGCCGATGTTCGTGATGTAGTATGCCATGTATTCGTTGATCTCCTCCACACTGCTGCCGAGGACTTCTTCCATCTCCGTGCATGTCTGTCCCTTTGCGCCGTTTGCCGCCATGGACAGGGCGATGGATACGGAAAGCGGCGAGATCATGGTGTTTTTCTCGTTCTGTGCACTCTTCTTGAACAGATCGGCTGCAAATGCCATCTGACCGCGCAGGAACTCCGGATTCAGTTCCCTGCCCTGCTCCAGATTATCCTCATCCGGCGTGAGCTTTTCGCCGGAAACAAGCGGGGCTTCCGAGAAATCGTCGATCCTGCCAAGCAGGAAATTCTGCATCTGGACAATGTCATAGGGCGTGAATGCGTCGTTTGCGTTCACATCCGCTTCCTCAGGATAAGAGGAGGGCTCGAAATAATCTTCGAAACTATCCTTATTTCCATAGAATTCACGCTTCATGAGTGCAAGGTCAAATGCGTCGATGCACTGGTCTGCGTTCAGATCTCCCCGGCCACTCCACGCAGAGGCGGTCATCGGGACACAGAGGGCGGCGGTAAGTACGGCGGCAATCATTCGTTTTTTCATAGGAAAGACTCCTTTACGGCTTTGATCATCTCTATTGTAACAGCGATCCTCTGCGCCGTCAATGAAATGCGCTGGGGAAGAGTGGGAATCGCATAGAATTCGTAATTTTGCTTATAATTTCTTATTATGATGCAAAATACTTCTTTCATAAATATTGAAAAAAAGACTACCATTTGTTCCAAATGTATGGTATAATCAAGATCGTTAAGAATTTGACTTAATCGCCAATACTATGTTCAATAGGAGGAAATAGAAACATGCAAACTTACGGACTGGAAAAGCTGGGTATCATCAACGCTTCCGTGGTGTACCGCAATCTGACCCCCGCACAGCTGACCGAGCATGCTCTGCGTCGCGGCGAGGGCACTCTGTCCAACACCGGTGCACTGGTGGTCAAGACCGGTAAGTACACCGGCCGCAGCGCCAATGATAAGTTCATCGTTGATACCCCCGCCGTTCACGATGAGATCGCATGGGGCAAGGTGAACCGTCCCATCGAGAAGGAGAAGTACGACGCCATCCGCAGCAAGGTCATCGCCTATCTGCAGGGCAAGGAGATCTTTATCTTCGACGGCTTTGCCGGTGCTGATCCCAAGTATATGAAGGGCTTCCGCATCATCAACGAGCTGGCCAGCCAGAACCTGTTCATCCATCAGCTGCTGCGCCGTC
>CALGTT010000379.1 GCA_937901485.1 uncultured Ruminococcus sp. | reverse complement strand
TTCAAAGCGTTCTTTCAGTTTTGCAACGCCTTCGAGGGTTGTATCATCTCCCTCACGGTAATTTTGTTCGTAATCGGGATCTTCCAATGAGCCTGCACAGAGGAATATTGTCTTATCCAGCGTTTCATTTCGGTCAAAATAACCGTAATCATTCAGTACATCGTCATTAGTCATATTATTATCCAGATTATAATGATACAGTCCCCAAAGTGCAGGGCTTCCAATGATATAATGACCGAAGGGCTGATTCTCATATCTGTCCGAATTGAAAACCGCATTATGCGTAAACACACCGCCGTCCGAATGACCATACAGCGTGGAATTATCACAGTCGATGTTGTAATTTTCACATAAATACGGCATAAGGTTGTCGGTGATGAAGTCGAGCAGCTTGTCGCGTTCGATTACAAGGTCATTATAGCGTATCCATTGGTCAGGGTCGGTGACATCGTAGCTGTAATAAAGACTGACAAGTATCACCGGTGCAGCTTCGCCGTTTTCCATGCATTTTCTCAGTTCCGGACAGTTGCCGAAACGCCAGATGCCGTCTGTCAGGAAGAATACAGGATAGGTCTTGTCCTTGTCGTAATTGGGTGGGAGTGTCACATGAACAACAAATGATCTATCAAGTTCTTCATCGTAAAAATATATCTCGTCAACGGAATCTTTGATCGCTTCAACTGCAGCACGGTCATATTCCCAGTCGCTTCTGTAATTATGAAGTGCAGACCAGAGATACAACGATTGATCGTTCGCATCGACAGAGCCTTCAGGAAGTGTTTCATAATTGCCGTTCTTCAGTGCTTCATATGCAAGCTGAACATGCAGGATCTCCATTTCAGTTACTTCATTGGTGTAACCTAACTTGGAATCGTGTTCTCTGATATAGTCGAGATATTCCTCAAATGAATCAAAAGAGAGTTTTTCTTCTTTCCACTCACCGTTTTCTCCCATTATGCCAGCAACAAAGTTGAATGGTTTGCCATCATTAAAATCATCTGCATTAGGGACAAGTCGCTGAACGATATACCCATCAACAAGAATGTAGGGATTAAGGGTAAAGGATTCTTCCCCTTTTTCCTCTGCGATTCTGATTTCCTCCATAGCCGCCTCATATTCTTCATCGGTTATCCATTTTTGCTCATGATTGGTCTCGACATTTTTGCGCCATTCATCAAGGTCGATCGTCTGAAACTCGATGCTGACTTTGTGTTCAGCATTCGGGTCGGCATTTGGCTTTTCGATTTCGTCAAGAAGCGTGAGAGCGTGCTTATCCACGTTTATAAGCTCTGTCTCCGTCATTTTGTTGGTAAGCTTTGTGGGTGATACTGTCTGCGGCTGTTCCGTTTCAGCGGTATTGCTTTCAGTGGTAATGCTGCTTTCCTGCTGAACAGAGCTTTCCAGCTGCGAAGTTTTTTCCTGCTTGTTATCGCAGGCGGTGACCGGTAAGGTCATTGCAAGAAGTAAAAGAAATGTGACTAATTTTTTCATGATAATGAGTCCTTTCTGTATTAAATCCGGATTGATTATTGGTTTTCATAGATTTGCGAATGGGGTTTTGTGGGAAATTACAAGGCATCATGCGCATCTGCGCAGTCTGATGATACCGCCCGCCGTGACCGCAACGCCCAGCAGCAGGAAGAGGAAATAGAGGAAAAACTGCGACACTCTCGTCTGTGTGGTATCAATCACAAAATAGGTCGGTGTCACGCCTGCGGATGCCGGATCTCCCTCAAAGAGATAATCCGTCAATTCCGCAAGATAACCATTCATTTCGCGATCATTCGCTGCTACATATCCGACGATCGTCACAGCCACGGGCTTGTCATTGTAGAAATCCTCCACCGCCTGCTCCAGCTCCGTGATCTTCGATTTTTTGCTGATCTCCGCCGAGATGATGCTGCCATCCTCGCAGAGCATCGCATACTGCTGTGTTGTGCCGAACGGCATCGGGATGAAGCCGGCGATCATTTCACGGGTCTCCGCATAATTTCCCAGCGGATATTCGACCGTGAATGTGACAAATTCGCCCCTCGGCATTTCGCCGCCCTCGTCAATGATTTCGTTGAGATCCAGTGTTTCCCCCATGAAAATATACGACGCTTCACGCACATACATCACGATGGAAAGCCCGATCATCACCACGCCCAGAAGGGCAGTCAGGATACATTTCAGTTTCGACATGGTGTCTGTTCTCCCCCGAAAGTTCTGGTGTCAATTTTCATTATACCTCTGCAAAAACTGCTTCGTTCTCTCATTCTGCGTATTGCCGAACACTTCCTCCGGCG
>CALGTT010000378.1 GCA_937901485.1 uncultured Ruminococcus sp. | reverse complement strand
GCCCGAGAGGCTGCTGATCGAAGTCAGCGGCAACATCATCAAGAATGTAAAGAGCGTCGTGGTGCCTCACACCGGCGGCCTTCGCGGGATACCCGCAGCCGCGGCAGCCTGCGCGGAACGGGCAGCTGGACGGCAGTCGGCGATCCGACGGAAACAGCACTCCTTGCGGCAGCAGCAAAGGGCGGTATTTCGGCAAAAACGCTTTCCCCCTATGTCCGCGCCGCGGAAGAACCCTTCGACAGTGATACAAGGTGCATGACGGTCATTGTCAAGCACGGGGGCGAGAGCATCGGCTATGCAAAGGGCGCGGCGGATGTGATGCTCCGACGCTGCGGATTTGTGCGCACGCGTTCGGGAGTCGTGCCGATGACGGCGGCAATGGAACAGCGGATCCTGCGGCAGACGGAAGCCCTCTCCGACCGTGCGCTCCGCGTGCTGGCATTTGCGGAAAAGTACAGTGTTTCGGGACTTTCCGACTGTGAAAGCGGCATGGTCTTTCTTGGTGTGACCGGTATGCTCGATCCGCCGAGGGCGGAGGCAAAGGAAGCCATCCGCACCTGTGCGGCAGCATCCATCCGCACGGTCATGATCACGGGCGACCACAAGAAGACAGCGGCGGCGATCGCGCGGCAGGCAGGACTCCTGCGCGGCGGCGAGGTCGTGACGGGCGATGAGCTTGACCTGATGAATGACACGGAGCTTGACCGCAGGATCGGGAAGATCAGCGTTTTTGCGCGTGTCAATCCCGCGCATAAGCTGCGGCTCGTCAAGGCGTTCAAGCGATGCGGGAACATTGTCACCATGACGGGTGACGGCGTGAACGATGCCCCAGCCATCAAGGAAGCCGATGTCGGCGTAGCAATGGGTGCAAGCGGAACGGATGTTGCAAAGCAGTCGGCGGATGTCATTCTGATGGACGATAACCTTGCCACGCTTGTCAAGGCAGTGGAGGAGGGACGGTGCATTTATGCGAATATCCGCAAATTTGTGCGGTATTTGCTCTCCTGCAACATCGGCGAGG
Organism: uncultured Ruminococcus sp.; assembly: GCA_937901485.1. Classification (GTDB taxonomy): domain Bacteria; phylum Bacillota; class Clostridia; order Oscillospirales; family Ruminococcaceae; genus UBA3855. The sequence continues at coordinate 573 of CALGTT010000378.1, read as the reverse complement.
TGATCACGATGTTCCTCGGCATCCTCATGGGAATGCCCGTGGTGCTCCTGCCGGTGCAGCTGCTTCTGGTCAATCTTGCCACGGACGGACTGCCGGCGATCGCGCTCGGACTCGAACCGCCGGAGCGTGAGAGCATGAGAAAGCCGCCGCGCAAGCCGGATGAGAGCATTTTTGCGGATGGTCTGCTGGAAAAGATCATCCTGCGCGGCGTTTTCATCGGTCTGTGCACGCTTGGCTCGTTCAGTACTGCCATGCGCTTCGGCGCAGGACTTCCCGAAGCGCGGACGGCGGCACTGGTGACGCTGGTGCTTTCGCAGCTCATCCATGTATTTGAGTGCAAATCGGAGCACGGCACACTGCTGAACGTCCGCTATTTCTCCAACTGGAAGCTGATCGGCGCGGTGCTGATCTCCGCGCTGCTGATGGCGTTGACGGTCTGGCTGCCGCAGGCGCAGGTCATTTTCGGCACAGCAGGTCTGTACGGCAATGTGCTGTGGCAGGCACTCGGCTTTGCCTTCGCCGTGCCGCTGATCTCGTCTGCGGCGGGGATGTTCCGGGGAAAGGAAAGGGGGG
>CALGTT010000377.1 GCA_937901485.1 uncultured Ruminococcus sp. | reverse complement strand
TAGGACTGCAAGGTTCTCATTCTTGGCAGGAGATGCAGGAAGAGTTCCCCATAAAACTCCCCCTTACAGCAAGACACAGCCTGCATTGTCGATTTTCAAATCATGCACCTGCCAGCCGTTCAGACCGGCATTGTCAAGGGAAAAACGCATTTTTCCGGCGAAATACTGGTTTTCTTCATCCGCAATCGCCATCACGGTCGGGCCTGCACCGCTGATGTAGGCAGCATATGCGCCGTGGGCGTAGGCAATGTCGAACACCTCGCGCGCGTGGGGAATCAGTGCCATGCGGTAGGGCTGGTGGAGCTTGTCGTGCACTGCCGTTCGCAGGTTCTCAAATTTGCCCGTCAGCAGAGACGCAGAGAACAGCGCGGCTCTGGACAGGTTATAAACCGCGTCCTTGTGGGAGATTTCCGTCGGCAGGCAGGCTCTCGCCTTTTCCGTTTTCAGCTCAAAATCGGGGATCATTGCCACGAAGCGCAGCTTTGTGTAGACCTCCTGCTTCACCCAATGCACGCGCCTGCCGTCAAATACGGCAGTCACGATGCCGCCGAGCAGTGCCGGCGCGGTGTTGTCCGGATGCCCCTCAATCTGTGCGGCAAGATCCACCAGATCATCCTGATTCAGGGGATTGCCCAGCAGGTGATTTGCCCCCACCAGACCTGCCACGATGCAGGCAGAACTCGAACCAAGTCCGCGCGTCATGGGGATGTTGTTCGTCTGGACGAGCTTCAGACCCCCCAGCTTCCTGCCGCAGACCTGATAGAGATCCTTTGCGGCAATGTAGATCATGTTGCGTTCGTCCGTCGGGACGGGCGTGCCGTCCGCGGAGGTAATGTCGATGGTGTCGCTCTCCTCCATCTCGACATAGTTGTAATACTGCAGCGCAAGACCGAGCGCGTCAAAGCCTGCACCCAGATTCGCACTGGTCGCAGGGATCTGTAATTTGATCATGTTATCCTCCTTTTCGGGTATACTGTAGCAATACCGTATGCGGATGCGGATGTTTTTGCTTCATATCCTGCCAAGAATGTGACTCTTGCAGTCCTG
>CALGTT010000376.1 GCA_937901485.1 uncultured Ruminococcus sp. | reverse complement strand
GAGAAACAGGCCGAAGAGAAAAAACGGGACTGGCCGCTGAAATTGCTGGCTCTTGTCTGTGCAGTGATGTTATGGTTTTATGCAGAGGCGGAAAAAAATCCGCTGATGGATATGCAGTTTGAAACGCAGGCATCCGTGACCGCACAGGAGCTGGAGATCATGTGTCTGGGCAAGACCGGTGCACTGATGGAGGCATCCTGCAAAATGGGCTGCATCTGCGGCGGCGGTACAGTACAGCAGCAGGAAGCGGCTGCCGCCTACGGCAGAAGCATCGGGCTTGCATTTCAGATGATCGACGATATCCTTGATGTGACCAGCACCGCCGAGCTGCTTGGCAAGCCCATCGGCAGTGATGCACAGGAGGACAAAAAAACCTTTGTGACTGTGCTTGGCATTGAGGAAGCACAGAAACGAGCAAAAGCACTCACGGAATTTGCACATTCCCAGCTGGATGCCTTTGCGGATACAGAATTTTTACATGCGCTGACTGATGCACTGCTTGTCCGCGTACAATAAGAAGAAAGTAGGGGAACAGATGTATAATCCGATCATGCTTGCCGGCTTCCTCGGCTGGGCAAGCGCACAGGTTCTGAAGTTTATTTTATTCTTTTTCCAGAATTCCGATTTCAAGGTGGAGCGTCTTTACGGTTCGGGCGGTATGCCAAGCTCCCATTCCGCACTTGTGTGCGCGGCAACTGTTGCCGCCGGCAGAGCGGACGGCTGGGGCTCATCCGCCTTTGCCGTCATGTGCGTGCTAAGTGTCATCGTCATGTATGATGCCGCCGGTGTGCGCCGTGAAGCCGGAATGCACGCGAAGGAACTGAACCTGATCCGTCTGCGCCTGTTTTCTCAGGATGCTGACGCAGAGAGCAAAATGAAGGAGTTAAAAGAACTGCTGGGACACACCCCGCTGCAGGTCTTCTGCGGTGCAATGCTGGGCATTCTCATTGGTGTTCTTGTCCCGCTTGCAGTCGCGTAATGATGAGTATGATGAATAATCTTGAGAAAAATCCGGACATGCAGGAGCTGCGTCTGGAAGATCTGCAGCTTCCGCAGGATCTGAAAAAACTCAGTATCCCGCAGTGCCGCAGAATTGCAAAGGAGATCCGTTCTCTGATGGTGCGTGTCATTTCCAAAAATGGCGGACATCTTGCCTCCAATCTTGGCGCAGTGGAGCTGACAATGGCTCTGCACCGTGTCTTTGATTCGCCGCAGGACAAATTCGTCTGGGATGTCGGGCATCAGTGCTATACCCACAAGATTCTGACGGGCAGAATGCACGATTTTCAGACAATCCGCAAGGAAAACGGTATTTCCGGATTTCCAAAGCCCGATGAATCCCCCCATGACGCATTTATCAGCGGTCACAGCAGCACGTCCATTTCCGTGGCTTGCGGTATTGCAGAATCCATGCGCCTGCGTGGGGACAATCACCATGTCGTTGCCATTATCGGTGACGGTGCAATGACGGGCGGTCTGGCTTTCG
>CALGTT010000375.1 GCA_937901485.1 uncultured Ruminococcus sp. | reverse complement strand
TAGGTCCTCTCGTTGCGACCTTCTTCATCGTGCAGTTTGTGCTGATGATGAACTTTGTTTGGCGTTATATCGACGAGCTTACGGGTAAGGGACTCGACGTTAGTACTATCGTTGAGCTGCTAACTTGTGCTACAATAAATATGGTGCCTATGGGTCTGCCGTTGGCTCTGTTGCTGTCGGCAATTATGGCGTTAGGTAATCTTGGCGAGAGCTATGAGCTGCTGGCGATGAAGTCGGCTGAAAGGCCGCTCTTCTTTGCGGACAGATCTATGATCTCCTTGTCATAGAACGGGATGCCCAGCTCCTTGGCTACGCGGATACCCACTTCCTTGCCGCCGCTGCCGTACTGTCTGCCAATGGTGATAGCCAAATTCCCGGTCATAATTGTTTCCTCCTATATTCAGGACATTTCCGGAAAGCCGGCAGATGCCTGTTGTTTTTTCAGATCCAGAATGATCTCATTATCGGACAGAAGCGTGGAATTGGAATCCACGATATAGCGCATTTCGAGGTGCCCGCCCTCCGGTGTGACTCCGTTTTTCAGCCATTTTGCGGTGATGCCGACGGCGATCTCTCCGAACGGCGTTTCGTAATGGCAGAAATGCTTGACACCCGTCTGCACGACCAGATGCGTCTGGAACGTGCCGGTACGGATGACGGAAACCATATCATCCGGCGAAATGCGCAGGTTCATGCGTGAACCCTCCATGCCGGTGGTTTCCGACTCGTCATAGGCGATCACAAGGTCGCCGTTTTTATCCTGATAGAACTCTGCTTCCGTATTCAGCTCGCTTTCGGTGGTTTCCTTTCCGTCGTGCTGAATGCTGCGCAGTGTCATGATCCATTTTTCTTTCATGGGTGCTACCTCATATTCTGCTGCTGAACACCTGTCCGTGGGCGGCATCCTCGAGAAAATGCTTAGCATTCTCGCGGAACATGGACACGCTGTCGCTGACATAGTAGACATTTTTGCCCTTTTCGGTGCTGTCGGTCAGCAGGTCATTTTCCTCCAGACATTTCTTGGCATACTTGGCTGCCTCCTCGCCGGGGGAGATGAGATTCACGCCCTCACCCATAATATCGGCGATGACATCGCGGATAATGGGGTAATGCGTACAGCCGAGAATGAGGGTATCGACCTGCGCACTGCGGATGGGGGCGAGGTATTCCTCCGCGGCAAGGCGCGTGATCTGGTTGTCACGGTTGGTGTAGCCGTACTCGACCAGATGCACGAACAGCGGACATGCCATTGCAGTAACGCTCAGTTCACTGTTGAGGGTATGCAGGGCGTGCTCATAGCTGCCGCTACGGATGGTCGCAGGCGTGCCGATGACACCGACTCTGCCGTTTTTCGTCACAGCGCAGGCTGCCTCCGCCGCAGGATAGAGCACGCCGCTGAACGGCAGATCCGCAACGGGGGAATTCATGCCGAGGACGGAGCTGACTGTTCCGCAGGCGGCAATGATCATTTTGACGGGATGCTTGCAGAGAAACGCGGCATCCTCGCGGGCATAGCGCAGAACGGTTTCACGGCTGCGCGTGCCGTAGGGGATACGGGCAGTATCTCCGAAATAAATGATATTTTCGTTTGGCAGTATCCGGTTCAGCTCCTTGACAGCAGTCAGACCGCCAAGTCCGGAATCGAATACGCCGATGGAACGGTTATCCATGGGGACCTCCTGATTTATGTAGGCTGGGGCGTAAGAATTTGCAGATTATGCTCCCCTTCATATTTTCGCAAGGCTTTGCAGAGGTTGGTATTTTCAAAATCTTCCGGTCGATATGCAATCCTAAAGAAACAAGCTATATCCTTTACTTGTATTCTCGGTTTTTTCAGGCAAGCAAAGCAGTTAAGAAAATCATGTCCTTGTGTAATATCAAGCAAATTTCCCTTATTGGCAACGGACGAAATAAAGAACTCATCCACTTCTGCAAAACATTCAGATAATTGCTTCTTATGCTTTTCTTTCCGATCTTTCTCAGGCAGTTTTTCCTCTTTCTCTATTTTTTCCTTTCTTGCATTTTCAAGCTGTGCTTTCGCTTTTTCTATTTGAAAGGAATGCGTTTCCTTCATTGTTTCAGCAACCGAACATGCATCTAATACAATCATCCAATGATTTTCACTATTTAGTTTTCTCAATACTGAAAACCACTTTAATTCCTGCAAAATTTTGTCACGCAGTTCCAGTCCAGTGTAGTTATCAAAATAGAACTCATTTGCTAACTGATTCATTGTATTATCATTTGAAGCCATCATCGTTTCCAAATTACAGTGATCGTAATAAAAAACTCTGCCATGCTCCAAGAGTGGATCATAATCTCGGTCACAAATTCCAATCACTCTGTCTTTATGAGGATGAAGCTGCCCAATCTCGTCACAAGCTTTAATCGCTACCAGCACAGCTCTTTTTCCTGGACCTAATGGCAAAATTTCTATTTTAGAAGAAACTCTTGATTTAAAAAAAGCTACATCATCAGGTCCTTCTACTACAACAAACACTTTTTCACGTTTAGTATCTGCTGACAATCTGGCTCTGACTTGCGAGATCAGCCTTTCCTTTTTGATACAGTGACGAATCGAATTAGTCCCCATGTGACTCACCCTCATCCTCGCCATACAGATTCCCCTGATACTGCTCGCCCAGATCAATCTGCAAATCCCACAAACCATTGATAATGTCCGGCGAATGTGTTGCGACAATCGCACGGAAATTCCCATGCTCTGCAATTCTGATCAGATCTTCCATGAACTTCGACTGCCAGCTGATATGCATCGAAATCTCTGGTTCGTCGATCAGCAGGAGCAGGTTTTCGTTATCGTTGAAGATCAGGTCGTAATACATGACAATGACCTGTTTTTCACCGGAGGAAAGCTGTTCGAGGGCGAGGGGTTTGCCAGTCGTTTCGTCAATGATCTCAAATCCCTTTTCTCTTGAGATTTCAAGCTTTTTGAACATTAAGCGGTTGTTGACGATGCCGTCGAAGAGGTCGAGTTTTTCGAGGAAAGCATCATAGACCGCGTATTTCTCAAAGAAGGTGTCAAAGTAGACTTTCAGAGCAGCGGCGTGTTTGGGCTGGAATGCCGGTGTTTCCTGACGGTCAGTCATGAGGTTGTAACCTTCAAGTTTGTCAAATTTTTCATTGACCTGATTCAGGAAAACATGATACTGTTCTTCCGTGATCTCGTCACTGTTAAAAAGCCGCTGAAGATAGCCGCTGTCGATTTCGCTGGATTTTTTAGAAAAAGTATTTGAAACATTGCCAATTCCTTGCTTCATTTTAGTTGGATATTTAACAATACTATCTATCACTTGAAGATCAAAAGGGGCAGTTTCAACTATTTCCACCATTCTTTGTTCTGAAATTCTCTTAACTAATCCAAAATGCTCTTTTATCCTGTAAAAACAATTATACAATTCAACTATATTTTCCCCAAATATATCATTCAGTTCTTTACATCTATCAGGACTTAACGGATACATTTTCACATTAATATCGCGTGAATGGTCCTGCCACTTATTCTTAGATATATCTTTTTTTCTTCTCCATTCGTGAAACGGAATGTTCAAATCATTAAAAGATACAGAAGAAAAATCCTTCGAAATTTCTATTAATTCTCCTTCAGTAAATTCAGCAACAACCAAGGTATAAGGAATTTGAAAAAAAGATTCAGGATTCCCGCTTCCCAACGCCTCAATCATCCTCAACACCGTAGACTTACCAAACCCATTCGGGCCTGTCAGAATAGTTACCGGTCTATCAAAATCAAGGTCGTAGTCAAAACGTCCGAATAAGCCTTTTATCTGCAATCTATTTATCATATTATCACTCCCTTCCTGTAGTCTGCACGATTTTCACTGTGTTAATCAATACGTCCTGTCCGCATTATCCATCGCCTGCTCGATGAGCTTATCGACAAGGTAGGACGAGGACATGCCGAGGTTTTCCATGAGCTTGGGGTACATGCTGATGGACGTAAAACCGGGCATGGTGTTGATCTCATTCAGGATCACTTCGCCGTCATCCGACAGGAAGAAATCCACGCGGGACAGCCCCTTGCAGCCCATTGCACGGTATGCCTTGACTGCCGTTTCCTGAATCTCGCGTGCCTTGTCATCCGGAATGCGTGCCGGAATGAACAGGTTCGAACCGCTGAGGATGTACTTGGCATCGTAGTCATAGAAGGTCTTGCAGGACTCGATCTCGCCGACAAAGGAAGCAAACGGAGAATCATAGCCGAATACCGCTACCTCCAGCTCCCTGCCGCTGATGCACTCCTCGATGATGACCTTGTTGTCGTGAGAGAATGCCACCTTCACCGCATCAAGCAGCTCGTCGGCGTTGTTTGCGCGGTTCACGCCGATGGAAGAACCGGCATTGGCAGGCTTGACAAACAGCGGGAAGCCCAGATCTGCGGCGATCTCCTCGCAGCGTTCCTCCATCTTGTTCAGCTCGCGCTGACCGATTTTGCGCCACTTTGCGGTGCGGATGCCGTTGTAGTCGAGCATCGTGTGCGTTGCCGCCTTATCCATGCAGGCGGCGGATGCAAGCAGACCACAGCCGACATAGGGGATCTTCGCCATGTCCAGAAGTCCCTGCACAGTGCCGTCCTCGCCGTTCTTGCCGTGGAGCACAGGGAATACGACATCAATCTTTTTCACCGATGCTTCGCCGTTTTCAATCGTTACCAATCCCTTGTGGATCGGATCGGGGGACAGGATCGCGGAGGTACAGTCGGGGTCCTTCTCCCACGCGCCGGACGCGATCGCGGACACATCGCCGGGATAATACAGCCATCTGCCCTTCTTGGTGATGCCGACACATACGACCTCGTACTTGTCAGCCGGAATATTCTCAATGATGTGTGTGGCAGATTTCAGTGAAATATCATGCTCACTGGATGCACCGCCAAACAGAACTGCAACTCTGATTTTTGACATAATGATGACTCCTTTATATAATGTATATATCAACCGGAGGGAACTGTGTCCTTCAGGTACTCTTATTTATTGTATCACATTTTGCCGCAAACTGCAAGCTTTTTTTCAAAAAAATGCCGAATGTTCCGTATGATTGCCAATTTGCACCGCAGTTTCCCGATACAATATAAGATATGTGCAGGATTTGCACAAAATAACTGCACGGGGCAAAGGAGGAGCGTTTCAGCGGCTTGCCCGTGTTTCCGAAAAGCTGTACTGACACAGGAAACAAAAGGTGCATAAACGATGCAATTCTATGTTTGTAAAACATTTGCGAATTGAGAAAGGGTGAGTCCGGTGGAAATGTAAATGGTATAGTGAGAACAATGTTTGACAGCTTGCAAGCGTCATGCGGTAAACAATGCTTTCCCGCGAAACAGGGACTTTCCGCATAGGTTGGC
>CALGTT010000374.1 GCA_937901485.1 uncultured Ruminococcus sp. | reverse complement strand
AGGAGAAATCACGGATGAGCTGCCTGCCGTCCATTGCCTTGGAAATGCCCGTCAGCTCAATGGTTTTCTTACCGAGCCGCGAGGAGATCGACTGTAGTTGCAGCTTTTCGGATTCGGTCGGTATCTCGCGGTTTTCCAGTGCGTGAAAGCGTTCGATCCTGTCCTTGGATTTTGTGCCCCTTGCCCTTGCGCCGCGCATGATCCATGCTATCTCCTGCCGATAGAGCGATTTGTTTTTGCGTTCCTGTGCCTGTGCATCCGCTTCACGCTGTGCCTTCATTTCAAGGAAGGTGCTGTAGCCGCCGTCATACGCATAAATACTTCCCCTGTCCACCTCCACGATGCGTCGTGTGATGCTGTTGAGGAAATAGCGGTCATGCGTTACCATCACAATCGCACCGCGGTATTTGCGCAGCTGTTCCTCCAGAAGTGAAACCGTTTCGTGGTCGATGTGGTTGGTCGGCTCATCAAGCAGGAGAACGTCACTCGGCTGAATGAACGCCGCCGCAATGCCTGCCCGTCTGCGCTCACCGCCGGAGAGTGTGGAGATATCGCGCGAGCAGTCGGAAATGCCGAGCTTTCCCAGCATGGAACGCGCCTCAAATTCCTTGGCTTCCCGCAGATCCTGCGGCAGGTGACGCATGACCTGCGCAAGCACACTGCCGTGTGCCTCAAATTCGGGTATCTGCGGCAGATAGGAAAGGCGCACGCCCTTTGTCCGCACGATCGCGCCGCTGTCCGCCTCCTCCGCGCCTGCAAGGATGCGCAGGAGCGTGGATTTGCCCGTGCCGTTGATGCCGACAATGCCCACCCTGTCGCCCTCGTTGAGGAAAAAGGACACATTGTCAAGCACCTTTCGTTCCATATAGGTCTTGGAAATATTCTGTGCTGAAAGTAAGATCATGTTGTACTCCGTCCGATCAATGTTTTTTTAAGCAGGGCAAGATCAAATGCATCTACGATCCCATCCTGTGTCATATCCGCTGTTTCATACTGCTTCGGAATCAGGCTGCGCTGGCTCAGCAGGTATTGCTGCAAGAATACTGCGTCCGTCACGGTCAGTGTCTCATCGAGATCCACACTGCCGGGCAGTGTCTCCAAGGGAATAAAGGAGTTGCCGAATGTATCCGCATATGCTTTTGCGGTCGAATCCGGAAAACCTGAGATCACCGCCGCACGGTCGAGCGTGTTTTCATCGGAGAACAGGGAACAGTCAGGATTTTTCACAACAAGATGCAGTTTGTCTGCGCCATAGAATGCCCGTCCATCCACCATGCTTACCGTCGGCGGAAGAACAAGCTCCTCAAGAAATTTGCAGTCTGAAAAAGCATCACTGCCGATAAAGGTAAGCGAGTCGGGAAGCGTCACATATTTCAGATAGGTACATCCGGAAAAGGTACTGGTTTCGATTTTGGCAACACCATCCGGTATCCGGATCTGCTCCAGATTCACGCAATCGCTGAAAGCATCGCCTGAAAGAATCCGAAGATCAGTTCCAAGAGAAGCATGTCGAAGCTTCCTGCATCCGGTAAATGCAGATGCACCGATCTTTTCAGTATGGGCACCGACATGGACGGAACTCAGTGCTGCACAGTGGGCAAATGCCCGCAGTCCGATCTCCGTCACGCTGTCCGGAAGGGTGACGGATGTCAAAAACGAACAGTGCTCAAATGCGCGTTCGCCGATGGTGAAAAGGCCCTCCGAAAAATAAACGATTTCGAGATATTCACACTCCATAAATGCCGACTTTCCAATGGAAGTGACCGTATCCGGAATGGTCACGTTCTTCAGTGAGGTGCTGTTCTGAAAGGCATTGGCACCGATGGCAGTGACGGGCAGTCCTGCGATCTCCGCAGGGATCTGCAGCGCAGCCGCAGAGTCATCATAATTGGTGATCTCAACGCGGTTGCCGTATTTTTTATAAGTCATCCCCTCATAAGTACCGGTCGTATACACCTCGATCGCGGCTGCCGCCGGCAGTGCGCGGTCGAAACAGGGCAGGGGACTGAGAGCTGCACCGGCAGATAGGATCAACGCCAGAATACCGGCAGTTACTTTGTTTGCAGACATAATATTCCTCCAATGATACAAAGCGATCGGATGTTCCTCCCGCAGTGGTATTTTGATTCATAATGCCTTGTCATTATACCACAAAACGCCTGAAAAGTCAAACATTCCGGTTGACATTCTCCCCGTCCCATGCTATCATAAGAATAGCAGAAACCGCATACGATACACCAGAACCCGAAAGGAGAAGCGAATGAACGTATTGATCATCAATGGAAGCCCCCGACCGAACGGCAACACAGCCATTGCGCTGCGTGAGATGGAATCCGTCTTTGCACAGGAGGGCATCATCTGTGAAACGGTGCAGATCGGCACAGAGGCGATCCGCGGCTGCATTGCCTGCGGATCATGCGCAGAAAAGGGCGTGTGCGTCTTTGACGATATCGTAAATACCCTTGCCCCGAAATTTGAACAGGCGGACGGACTCGTGGTCGCATCCCCCGTCTACTATGCCTCGGCAAATGCAACGCTCGTTGCCTGCCTTGACCGTCTGTTCTACAGCACACGGTTTGACAAGACCATGAAGGTCGGCGCAAGCGTGGTCTGTGCACGGCGCGGCGGCTGTTCCTCGACCTTTGACGAGCTGAACAAGTATTTCACCATCTCCGGAATGCCCGTCGTTTCCAGCCAGTACTGGAACAGCATCCACGGCAGGGGACAGGGTGATGCACAGCAGGACGAGGAGGGACTGCAGACTGTGCGCGTGCTTGCACGCAATATGGCGTTTCTCATGCGCAGCATCGCGCTGGGCAAAGAAGCCTACGGTCTGCCGGAAAAGGAAAATCGGCTCTGGACACATTATATCCGCTGAATCATTGACAACAAGGGATGTGATGTGCTAAAATAGTAATGTAATGTAATGCAATGCATTGCGATCAATATCAGGCAGAATGCTTCATCCGCGGCAGTTCTGCCGTAAACAGGAAGGATGATCTCAATGAAAAAGAATCACATCACCGCACTTGTTCTCAGCACTCTCTTTGCCATGCAGACCTGTGCGCTGCCCGTCGGTGCGATCCACATTGAACCGGTAGCCACGATCTCACCGAAGATGAGAACCGCACCCTACAGTGACATTCCTGCCGCTGCTGCAGAAGCAGTATTTCCGGATACCTATGATCTGCGCACCAAGGGACTTGTCACCTCCGTGAAGGATCAGTATGACTACGGCACATGCTGGGCGTTCTCCGCAGTTTCCGTCATGGAGTCCGCGCTGATCAAAGAAAAGTCGGATATTGATCTTTCCGAATGGATCCTTGCCTATACTGCCTACTGTGACGAATTCGGCTTTCCGCATCAGAGCGAGAATCTGTTCGATGAAGGCTCATTCTGTGAATACACCGCCGCGATCCTTACCAGCGGCATCGGCTCGGTTGCGGAGGATGAGCTTTACTGGTACGGCAATGAGGACATTCTCAACTGCGGCTACAGTCAGGACGACTGGCGCGCACAGCGCAGCTGTCAGGTCACGGATTTTATCAGACTTCCGTATATGAGCTATGATGAGGTCACACTTGAAAATCATATGAAGGGCATCAAATACGCCCTTTCCGAGGGGCACTTGCTCTCGGTAGATTTCCAATACAATGAGGATTGCTTTAATCCCGAAACCGGCGGTTATCACTATACTTATGATTTCGGCGGCGAGGCATACGGCGGCAGCAGATCGGGCGCGGAGACCTTCGGTCACGCTGTGGCTGTAGTCGGCTGGGATGATAATTATCCGGCTTCCAATTTCAATCATGAACCATCCCGTGACGGTGCATGGCTGTGCAAAAACAGCTGGGGAACGGATTGGGGCAATGACGGCTATTTCTGGATCTCCTATGCGGATGAGGGCTTGTCCGGTTTCTATTATCTCAACTGCGGCTCTGTCAATGACTATCGCGACATTGCCCAGTATGACCAGTACGGCGGACAGTACACCATCTCCATCAGCGATGCTGACGAGGGTGAGGAATCCGTCTATGCTGCTAACGTTTTCACCGCGCAGGAGGATCTTTACGTCAACGCCGCCATGCTGTGCACAACAATGACGGATGAAAACTACGAGATCATCGTTTACAGTGATCTGACAGATCCCGGTGATCCCAATTCCGGCACACCGTCCGCTGTGACCTCCGGCACGCTTGCGGAGATCGGGTATCATACAGTGGAGCTGACCGAGCCGGTATTTGTTCCGGCAGGTGCGTCCTATGCTGTTACCGTCAGAATCAGCGGCGAGGTCGGCTATCATCTTGCCTGTGACGGCGGCTGGATGACTACCACAGTGTTTGACGACGGCTCTGCGGAGAGTGAAATGAGTGACATCTGGATGCGTGTTATGGGCAATGCATGTGAGGGGCAAAGTTTTGCGAGTCTTGACGGCGATAACTGGAGTGATATGTTTGTCAACGGCAGAGAACGCAGCGATGGCGATGTTGAGCTTACCCAGGATGATGTCGACTATTATCTGAAGGAATACGGCAAGCTGCCCGTCAGCATGAGCTTTGAAACCGTCTATCCCACCATCTGCCTCAAAGCCTTCACCCAGACTGCGGACATGGTGCAGTTTTCTGAAAACGCGCCGTATCTGCCTGCCGGCACAGAGATCACACTGACCTCAAAAAGCGGCAAGCCGATCTATTATCATCTGAACGGCGAAGACCCCGTACTCTACACAGAGCCGATCGTATTTACCGGCGAGACGATGGCAATTTCCGCATTTA
>CALGTT010000373.1 GCA_937901485.1 uncultured Ruminococcus sp. | reverse complement strand
GAATATGCGGCGGCAATTGGTTCCGGCGAACCGAAAACATGGGATGAAATTCTGAACGCGGCGTGATAATGGCTGCATTCTGAACAAAAACTGAACCACCCCTGCGGCGGGATACGATCTCTGCCGCGGGGGTGGTTTTTGATTGTGTGGGGAATGAATCGTTGCTATTTTATAAAAAATCCTCCTATGATTACTTATAGTATATTTTAGAGATTGATAATTATTTCCTGATTTGACAAACAAAACAAAATGCACAATTGAATCATGTGTTTTGTGCACAAACATAGGGAAAATCATTGACAAGCGCAAAGGAAAGATGATATAATAAAAATGTGAAACATTGCGAAGAATACCATTTGTAAAATATTGGAAATTCTGAGCGAGTGAACATAATCAAGAATGGAAGGAGGGAGGATGTACACAGCGGACGATGAAGAAAAATGTGCTGAATATTCAGGAAAAGGAGGGAATATGCCGACGGCACACGGCAGAGAACAGTATGAAAAAGAATGACACGAAATCCGTCAAAAAGAAAAGTCTTTTCAAACGAATCGCTACGACATTCCTTGCGATGCTCATTGCAGTCATGTGTATGCCATCAGCGTTGTTTGAAGCGGCAGCATTTGGTCCATGGGGCTGGGGCTTCGGATTGGGCTTTGGCTGGGGCGCACCAAATGTTCTGACCAATGCAACTGTCAAATTCAAAGATGGCGCGACCGTCATCGGTGAAGTGGACAGCGGCGATCCGTTCAGCATTGTTGTTACCATCAGCGGCAACAATGTCTTTCAGAATTTCGGCAGCAATTCCACAAAGTACCGTATTGAGATCACGGATGATAATCTTATGCTCACGAATTTCAAGGGCAACGGCTTTGTGAATGGCGCGAAGTACAACGGCTATACGCTGAGGATCGAACCGAATGGAAAGAGGTATATTGAATTCTCCATCCGAAACGGTTCGACCAAGACCATTCAGCTGAGTGCGAAATTTGCAAACGGTACCACAGAGGGCGGCGATCCCGTATCTGTGAAGCTGGTCGATACTGGCTCCAAGGCATCCGTATCCAGCTCCATCGTACCGAATGCGGAATTTGCATGGAAGCAGAACAAAACCACCAATACAATGGAGGTTTCCAGTTCTGACTTTGATTCCGGCGTGCTCCAGTATGATCTTTCCGCTTCTCCGAATTATGTACCCGATGGTACGGGAGAGATCTGGGCAACCGGACTGCAGTTCACAGATACCATCACATTGTCCGATGGTCTGACATTCAAGGATGCATCGGCTGTACAGTCTGCCTTCACCGTTCCGGGCGTGGCAGTCGATGACGTGAAAGTAAGCGGCAGCACCGCGACCATCACATGGCATGTGGACAGCAAATATGTTGATGCAAACCAAAAGCCCTATGCAGAGATGGACGCATACAACGTGACGGCATCCCTGAAGCTGAACTGCATCACAATTGATGATGACAATTTCACAACGGGCAAGATCACCAATACTCTTGAGGTAGATGCCAAGTGCAGCAGCAGCGAGGGCAAATACCTCCACGATCTCGGCAAAAACTCTGTTCCGGTCAATATCAAGAGCAATCCGGCAGCGTTCACTGAGGTGGGCAAGAGCATCACAACCGGCACAAGTGATACCTATTATAATAATGGTTATCTCTTTGCAAACGATACCGTAGTATTTGAGGTTTCCACCAAGAATACCGGCGGCAAGGCCGGCGCGGTAACGCTGACCGATGAAATTCCGGCGGAACTGGAATATGTTGGTGCTTTGGATATTACCCATAACGGTACTGCTTCCGAGAAGGAAGGGAAGGTCGTCATTGAATTCCCGTCCGTTCCGGCAGGCGAAACAGCAAAGGCAAAGCTTGAATTCAAGGTGAAGGATGAAACTGTTATCACAGCGGACACCTCCATCAAGAATACAGTGACCAATAGTGAAAACTACTCCGCATCGGCGTATGTACCCGTCAAGGTATTGACTCCTTCTGTCGATATTTCCAAGTCTGCAAGCACCAATGCGATCCTGAGCAATGCGGCAACGGAGATCCTCTATCGAATTGTTGTCAGCAACAACGGTACAGAAAAACTGACTGACATCAATGTAACAGATATGCTTTCTGAGGGCTTTGACGGCAAAGCGGATATTATCTCCGCAAGCTGGACGCACAGCAATAATACCGACAAGGGCGATATTGATCTGACTGCGCTGACAGGCAGTGCGCAGGTTCTGCTTTCCGACGCAGAGCTGGAAGCTGGTGAGTACATCACCATCATGATCACCACCAAGACAACAGCGGGCAAAGCGTTCCGCAATACTGCAAGTGTCACTGCGAAGGGCAAAAAAGAAGATTTGAGTAAAGATGCGTATGTTGATATTCAGGTCAATGCAGCGACTCCGAATGTCACATCACACAAAACCGGTTATTTCTTAGTAAACGGTCAGCAGGCAGGCAGCTACCAGATCGGCAAGGCTGAATCTGCAACGGCAGTCTTCCAGATCACCGTGACAAACTCCGGTACTGCGGACGCTTCCAACATCACTGTTGTGGATGACATGGCAGTGGGCGATCATGTCAAGGTGACGCTCCCCGATGGCGTGACACAGTCCGGTGATACCTTCACGATCAGCAGTCTGCCGGTCGGCAAGTCCGTGCAGATCAAGCTGGAAGTGGAGATGACAAACGAACAGCTGGAGAAGTGTCTGGCTAAAGGTGTGCTCAGCAATACTGCAACAGTGACCTTTGGTGACCAGGATCCGTCTAATCCGACAGCATCTCTGCCCGTATATCCCGGCAGTGTGAACATCGGCTTTACAAAGACGGCATCCCTGCCGAACTACATTAAGGGACAGAACACTGCTTCGCAGGAGCTGTTCGAGATCACTGCGACCAACTCTGGTACGATTGCAGCGGAGAATTTCAAGCTCACAGATGAAATCGACAGCACTGCATTTACCGGTGTAACGTACAAGTACAGTACGGACGGCGGTGAAACATGGACTGACGCATCGGAATGGACGGCGATCACTTCTGCCATCACAAAGCTCGATCCCGGACAGACCGTGAAGATCAAGATCTTCGGCGGCATCGAGAAATCTCAGGATGCGACACTTTCCAATACCGCAGGTTATTCCTACCAGAATGAGGGCATGGATGCAGCGGTAACCGGAAGTGCCACAGCAATTATTCCGGCACAGGAATTCGAGATGGGTGCTTTTGAAAAGTCCGCATCGCCTTCCGCGATCGACATCAACGGCGGCGAAACTCTGACCTATACCCTGACTTATAAGGGTACAAATCAGCTGGGTACAGCAGTATTCCCGATCACGTTCACAGACGAACTTCCGGCAGATCTGCCGGAAGGCGCACTGAATCTGACATCCGTATCCATCAAGACGGATGAAGCAAAAGATGCAGTCACACTTTCTGCAAGTGACTACACTGTAAGCGGCAATACACTGACCTATGTCCATACAGGTGCGGTTACAAAGCAGGCGATCCTGACACTGACCTATACAACGGGTTCTCTGGCGGATTATGCTGCAACAAGCTTCAAAAATACAGGTTTTGTTACCGTTCGGGGAAAAGAGAGTGATAAGAAAACAGCACCTGTATCCATCGTTGACAAGAATGCAATGAAGGTTGACAAGTTTGCAAAGGTGGACGGCAGTCTGACGAATGTGCCGAGTATCATGGATGCAGGTGTGATTGATAAGGAAAAAGGAAGCATCGGCGCAGGTAATACACTGACCTTTTATGTGGAGATTACCAATACCTCCGGTAAGGATTGGAATATGCTGAATGTTTATGATGTTTTTACTGCTACATCATATAATAAGTATATTCCGGATGATAATTTTGCAATTACGATTGCAAAAGCTCCTGCTGGCTCAGTGCTGAGTTCCGGTGATAAGATCACAGCAGCAGGCGTGAAAAATGATGCGTATACTGCTGAGATGTCTTACTCCATCGTTGAACATCAGGATGGTAATTTTAAATTGAATATTACCTCGGATGGGGTTGTTCTTCCTGTTAATCAGAAACTGGTCCTTTCTTATGAGGTGACCACTCCGAATATCACTAACATCAGTGATAATCCGTTTCTTGTTGGTGATAACACAGTTTATGTGAATCATTCCGGTGAAGCGGATGCGGCTTCTTACTTTAAAGATACTGTAGTATTCGCAAACTCAGCTCCTATCATGCGTAAGGGCTTTGTGACGGAAAGTGCAAATACCAACTATGGTGGTGTATTTTCATGGATAACGGGTTCTCCGACAAAAAGTGTTACCGGATTTCCGAAGGAAACTGAGGCATTAAAGAATGCACTATCTGCCGAACGTTATCAGTACTATGCAGCGATTGTCAATTACAAGTCCAATGATTCAGTTAAAACAGAATATGGAGAAGAAATCACTTATGTCATCAATGATATTGTTCCGGAAGGATTTGAACTTGATGAAGAAGCAGGAGTGAAAGCATACAAAATTTATAAATATGAAGATGGCAGTGAAAAATTAACTGCAACTACAAATCACACAACTCCTGGTGATATTCCGTCAGAAAATGTTCAGACAGTGATCAACGCAGACGGAAGCTATTCTTTTATCATCAGTAATACTGCACTTCCAGTAAATGATGATCGCCCTGCGATTCTTGTTCTGTATACATTGAAGATGTCAAATAACAAAATCAATGATATCGTCAATGCAGTTGACGGCGGCGCAACCATCAACTTTGAGTTTGATAACACCGCACAGGCAACAATGTATGAGAACTACGGCAGTGTTCTGCAGGGTACTATCACACAGACGGACTCCTGCACTGCAACACTCAAGTTCTACGAAAGCTCCATCGCCCCCGGCGTTACCAAGTCCGGTGACTCCGTGGATTATGTAGAAGTATTCTACGATGAAGCAAAGCAGGAATATTATTCCGCAAACGGCGTGGAGTGGAAGATCACCATCCGCAACAGCAATGATGCGTATTCCGCAGAAAATGCTGGCAAGATCCTCCCGATGAACGGCTTTACCATCAAGGAAACCATCGAAAACGGCTATACCTACTACGGTCAGATGGAAACCGGCATGGCAGGCGGCGCATCCTACGGCGACCGGACAGCATTCTATCAGGTCTATACGGCTGATGGCAAGGCAGATCCTGACAGAAAGGACTACCTTATTCCCAAGCAGAACGGCGAAGATATTACAGGCCCTGCAACCGGTGAGCTGGAATTTGTATTTGATGTAACACTTGCAGAGAAAGAGTACATGGAACTCAGGTTCGTGACCTCCTCTGCAAAGAAAACAACCTATGAAGATCCCGATTCCGGCGAAATGGTAACGGATTGGATCGCAGATGCAGCGATTGCAAAGAATAACGTTGCAGTTGTATTCAATGATGGCTTCTCCAAGGATAATGTCATTGGCGGCAACTATATCGGCGACAAGACCATTACTGCATCCGCAAGCCATCAGATCGGCGGTCTGGAAACAGAATCCTTTAAGACAATCGAGTACAAGAATGACAGCACACTTGCAAATTCCCCCAAGAATGACATGGGCTTCGGCGACCTCAAAAAGCATACCAATATGGAAAATCCTTTTGAAAAGGATATGATGCAGCTGGAAGATACCTACAATTTTGTACAGGGACTCCAGAGTGATGAGGTTTACTACACGCTCAATGTCAAGAACCATGCGAAGGAAGATCCCCTCGAACAGTTCGTGATCATCGACCGTCTGCCGTTCATCGGTGACGTAGGTCTGGTATCCGGCGGCCCGAGAGGCTCAGTATTCCCCGTAACGCTCGATCCCTCCACATTCAATGTTGTGATCTATGACGCAACCGGAACGCCGACAGATGTTTCCGGTAACGTAAAAATCACTTATGCAGACGGCAACGACGTTCTGACAGAATTTGATGCTGACTGGACGGGCGAAAACGGCGTGATGACATGGAACAGCAACTACAGCGAATCCATGAAGAATTTCCGTATTGAGTTCGGCGAGAATGAAATCCCCGCAGGCGGCTATGTACAGGTGAAGTTCACCGGTATCGTTCCGGCATTCGTGGAGAAGACTGGCAATACCAACCTGGCATGGAACAGCTTTGCATATGCATACCAGTCCTCCAACCCGAAGACCGGTATCAGCCCGGGTGAAGTTATGATCTCCGAACCGGCGATGGTCGGCGTATGGGTGGAGAAGACCAATACCGAAATCATTGTGAATAAGAAGTATATCTCTAATTCCACAGAAACCAACACATTCTATTTTGCACTCTTTGAAAAGACCAATGACGGCTACAAGATGTACGGCACACCGCAGTCCATCCAGCTGGCAGGCAGCGAAAAAGGCACCACCGGCATGATCAAGTTCAGCAATATTCAGGCAAAGGATACGCTCTATGTCTTTGAAGTAGACGTGGACGGCAATATCCTCAAGTCCACACCTGAGCAGAAGGTTACTTATGGTAAAGTGGAGTATGTGGATGATACAGCTGAGCTGAATAACGCACTCTACAATATTAATGAAACCATTAATTATAGTGTTACTGCTGGACAGAACCATGATAAATATGGTGATTGGGCAGAACATGTCATTGAAGCAGACATCACACCGAATGCAAAGATCACGGATGATGGTGTGGTTCATCTGACCGGTAATATCACAGAGAATGGCTTTGAAATTACAATCAATTGCGATCAGACTCGTGATTTTACAGTAACACAGGGAAGTAAAACGGAAATTCTGTCATTTAAAAATGGCTGGATTCAAGAAAATGGCATAAATACAGAGTATAAAATCAATCAGTTAACATTTACTGCCAATGGTGAAGGCGAAATTACAATTTCCAGTTATCAGAAAAATGATGCAGTATCTATTTTTGCTGCAATGGTAGAGGAAAAACTTACCGTCAACATCACCGACGAAACCAAGGTCGGCGCTCTGGAAGTCACCAAGACCTTTACACCGGTGATGAACGGCACAAAGGATACCTTCTACTTCGCAGCATTCACAAAGGAAGGAAATGCGTTCGTGAAGTCTCCGTATGCAGAAGTACAGTCCCTCACACTGCAGGGCGGTGCAGCAGGCGTGGCAGTCACGGGTACAGTATCCTTCAACAACCTCCCCATCACAGAAGCAGGTATTACCTATTACATCCTTGAAACAGACGCACAGGGTAATCCGGTATCGGCTATTGACGAAGCTGACGGCAAGCTGACCTATACCTATGAGGCAGCAGGCGGCACTGTATGTGCAGTGACCAGTGATGCAGGTGTGAAACTCACAACAGAAAACAACACCGGCACCTATGCAATCTCCAACAAGGAAAAGCAGACCTATCAGATCCATGTGACAAAGGAATATGACGGTGAGGATACGGATGCAGTATTTACTGTTGCAGTATTCACACTCCCCGAAGATGCAGATTCTACCGACATCACCAAGTTTGAGATCGTAGAAGGCACAAAGACCTCTGTCACAGCAAACCAGACCGTAACCATCGACCTGCCCGATGAGGGACAGTACTTTGTATTTGAAGTCAATGAAAGCGGTGTTCCGATCGAACACAGAACATTGGTTGACGAAAAGTACACAGTTATGTATCCGGACGGCACGGAAGTTACGGACATTGCAGATGAAAATGCAGCGGACGCAGCTTATGTGATCAACTACATCCCGAAGACACTGACTCCCGAAGAAAACGAAGCAGCTGTTACGGTTGCGAACACAACAGCAGCACCGCAGGCTGTGGCTGCATCCATCAAGCTGACCAAGTATCTGGCAGTCAGCGGCTATGATGCAAATACAGTAACAGGCACAACTTCTGAAATGAAATTCGGTCTGTATACCGCAGAACCGGACGGCGATGGATCGCAGTATGAACTGCAGGGCGAGCCGCAGACACTGACCATTTCCGACATCAAGGGTGATGGACAGTATTCTGCAGAGCTGACATTTGATCTGGAACTTCCGGCAGATGATCTCGCTCCCAGAACCTACTACATCTTTGAGGTGGTTGAGAACAACGAACCTGCAGAGAACGGCAAACCCAAAGATGAGTACAAGCGTATTGAGAACGGCGAAACGATTCCGGTAAAAATCGGCGAAACAGATTATACCGCAGTTGTCGGCTATGATTCTGCGGGCGGTATCGTTATTTCCAGCACAGCACCTGAAAACAGTGCAATGATCCTCAACAGCATCACAAACGATGCAACGATCAGCTTTACCAAGTGGACTGAGGACGGCGATCCGCTCTCCAATGCAACAATGGTACTGGCTCCGACAGAGGGCAGCGTTATTTCCGACAACGTAATGGTAATTGGCTATAAAGCAGTCAATGACACAAGCGAGCTGGAGGCAGGCAAGTATCTCAAGGGCGAAAACAGCATTACATGGGTAACCAACGGCGAAGCTGTTGAGATCAAGGGACTCAATGGTGAGTACACTCTGACAGAAACTTCCGCTCCGGAGGGGTATCAGAAACTTTCTGAAACCATCACATTCACAGTATCCGGCGGATTTATCACAGAATCCACCAAGTCCGAAAATAATCAGTACACAACCAGCGCATCCTCCGTATCTGTAATGGATAAGGAAAAGGTACCGGGTATTGAAATCAGCAAGACTGACATGAACGGCGCAGCAATTGACGCAGAAGCAGGCAATGCAGAATTTGAGCTGACTGTTGCAGATGCTGAAGACAACAACGCAAGTCTGACAAATGCCAAGGCAGGCGAAAATACTGTAAATGCAAGCGGCGTGCTGACATTCACAGGTGCAAGCACTGAAATCACCGGTCTGACTGACGGCACATACGTCCTGAAGGAAACCGTGGCACCGGATGGCTATCAGGTAGTAACTGAATTCACATTCGTTGTGGAAAACGGCGTTGTGAAGACCGCAGATACAACTACAGTTACCACAGGCGAAGTGGAAGTTGACGAAAACGGCAAGCTGGTGATCAAGGACGACATCAGCCGAATCACGATCAACAAGAAGGCAATCGGCGGCGAAGATGGTGAAGACATTCCTGCAGAAGCAGGCAATGCAACATTTGAGCTGACTGTTGCAGCTGGTGAAAACAACAACGCAAGTCTGACAAATGCCAAGGCAGGCGAAAATACTGTAAATGCAAG
>CALGTT010000372.1 GCA_937901485.1 uncultured Ruminococcus sp. | reverse complement strand
TGCACGACCTTATGAAATCGCCGCCAGTCTCCGTCAAAGGTGAAGCGGAACTGCACATACTGGATCTGATGATCCGCCAGCACCTCACGCTCCAGCACCTCAATGCTCTGGTTTTTAACAAGGAATTTCCACATTATTCACGCACCTCCGTCCATTCTCTGTTCTCACGGTCATATTCCATATATCCGTCCAGACACTGCACTCTGTCAAGTCCGTGCGGATCGCCCTGACCGCTGTTGTTATCCCAATTACCGCCCTTCGTAACCGTAGCCCAATCCGCAAGGCTGCCCTCATAAACAAGCTCATGCAGCGGCGTGTAGTTTATCATGTGAGAGCCGATTTTCTTAACATTGCAGCTCAGTGTAAGGTTCTGTAAAGGTGTTCCTACAAAGCAGAAACCGGGAATTTCCTCACATTCTACACGAGCTGAAGTAAGTGTATGAGAATTCATGAACAGATAAGTTCCGAGTGTTGTCAGTGTTGCCGGAAGCGTCACAGATGTAAGTGCTTCACAAGCAAATGCCTTTTCTCCAATGGTCGTCACGGATGCTGGCAGATTCAGTTCTGTAAGACCGCCCTGATCGTACATGAAAAACGCACGCTCTCCGATCTCAGTAAGGCTGGTCGGGAAACTTGCCAATGCCATGTTCTTGCAGCGTTCAAACAAACTGTTTCCGATTTTTGTAATACCGTCAGAGACAACAAGACTTCTGATATTTTCATTCTCCCAGAAAGGCGAACGTCCGATCTCGTAATCATAGGTCTCCCCTGTTCCATGCAGCAGGAGCTTTCCGTTTTCATAGAGAACATAGTGGATATTCTCACCACAAGTACCGATCTCAACAATGCCGCCGATAATGTCATCGACCTCTGTCTGCAAGGTAGCGACCTTGTTTGTTAGCTCTGTGACCGTATCATTATATTCCTGCATTTCCGCTGTGATCTGTGCAAGCTGTGCCAACATCTCTGTGACCTTACATTTGCCGAGGATACAGCGGCAGTAACCACAGACGTTCCTGTCTTCTCTGTAGTCGTACCAATCACGCTCCGTCAGCTCTGTCACGCCCGGATTCATGCGCACAGCATACATAAGCAAACGAGTTTTATTTTCATCAATCGGCAGCGAAGGCAGAGACGGATTCTCCGCAGGCGTTCCGGGAGTGATTTCAAGAGATACACTGCGCACCGATTCTCCCACATCAAGCAGAATAGCAATTGCCACATATCTCGGAAGCGATTCATCCTGATACTCCGTCAGATCAATAGAATAGCGGGCATCGTTGACGAAATAGTGTCCGTCAATCCATGCCTTGCCTGTGCCGAGCGTAACCTTGAGACCGCTGCTTGCTGCCGTCAGTTTGAAGTTCTGACCGTAGGTATCGAGGATACCGTTGCAGATGATGCTGGAGAGGTAGCTCGTGAAGTCCTCCGCCGTATAGGTGCGGTCAAGCCCTTTTGAATTGAAAAATCCGCTGTAAAAAGCCATATATCATGCCTCCTTGAATGTTGGTGTCAGGCTGCGTCCGTTCTGGTCGAAGCCCTCAATCATGCCGATCAACTGAATGCACGGCTGGATCATGCCGAAGCGCCGGTGCTGCACCGTCACATAGTCACCGACGAAATAATCGCGGTTGTACACATACTGCGTGTTGTGTGCTGCAATATCCGACTCCGATGCTGTTTTTGGCAGTACCAGACGTTCCGAACCGCGAGTGCGCAGCAATTCCAGATACTTCTCCTCCGGAATCGGTATCGTTTCTCCCTCGACCTGCTCTGTCTCGGAAATATCGTCCGCATCCACATACACTTCATAGCGGTCGAGGTAGGTCGGCTCAACGCCGTCACAATATGTGGTGCGCTTGCGTTCATCACCCTTGCCCTGACCGAAGATATAGGCAAAATTCTTCTGGACGCTGCTGTCCTCGGCATAGCTGAACGAGAGCAGATTGCTGTATGCGTCGGAAAAGATAATATGCGGATTATCCGCCTGCATGATGCTCCGGTCAGCGCCTTCGGAAAGGTCGAATACCATGCGGTATTGCTCACCGGAGGATTTCACCAGCCGGATATTCGCCGTGCCGCCCAGCTTTTCGCAGATCGTATACACCCACTGCATCAGGTTTGTGTAGGATATTTGCAGCGTTGCGGTCTTCTCCCAGCAGGTGCCGGTAACCGTTCCGAGGGAAAGCCCCGGAATCCTGCGATTGTCCGTGAGCAGCACATTCTGCGTCACGACCTCCCGGACGATCTCGCTGTATGCCTTTGCCGCTGTGACGTTGTATGTCGGATGAATGATGCGCCGTTCCAGCAGGCACATCAAAAAGCGACCACGCACTGTCAGGTAATCGCCGTTCTCAATATCTGTATTGATCAGCACGGATTCTATGAT
>CALGTT010000371.1 GCA_937901485.1 uncultured Ruminococcus sp. | reverse complement strand
TATCAATATTATTTGGGAGACTCAATATATCAAATTGGAGTAAATGATGTAGATTATATAAATATGCAAGAGACTATAGAATTTATTAAAAAAAATGAAGATGTAATTGTAAAATTATTAAAAATAGTTGATCCTAAAATCACAGGTGTTAATTTTGAAAATGATGAAGATGGAGATGAAATTATAAAATTTAGAACAAATAAAAAGTTTATTATATCATAATTGTGTTCATTATCAAAAATTAATTTATTATAAAAGCCACCGTTTTGGTGGCTTCAATTGATAGAAAAATATGGCAACACCGCAAAATGACAGGTGCGTCAGCCTTGCTCTTTAATCAGCATCAAAAACGACCATCACCCTGAACGTTCTTCCTGCCGTTTCCGCCGAAATGCTTCCGCCGAGCATCTCCGTGAACTGCTTGGCAATGGCAAGTCCCAGACCGGTGTTGCCCTTGGTACGGGAAATATCGGTTGTGTAGAATTCATCAAAAATGCGTGTCACATCCAAATTCGGCGTGGAAAGAATGTTTTCAAATACGATCCGGATTTGTCCGGTATTCTGCACTGTCACTGTCAGATCACCCTCTCCATGCTTGAGGGCATTGCTGATGAGATTATCAAAAATCCGCAGGAGCATGTTCTGATTGGATGGAATCAGCAGTCTGTGTGTGCCGCATTCGAACCGTATCTGCCGTCCGCGGTCACAATAATCATCGTAGTAATGGACAATGGATTCTTCCAGCACGGAAACGAGATTCAGCTCCGTCTTTTCAGGCTGTTTTCCGCTGGAGATGATCTGCGAAAACTCAAAGAACGAACTGATCAGTTCTTCAAGACGAATAAGCCGCTTCTCGACAATGGCGAGCTCACGGCTTTTTTCTTCCTCCGGAAGATCGGTATGCTGAATCATGTTGATATACCCCATCGCAGAGGTCAGGGGTGTCCGCAGGTCGTGGGAAATGTTGGTCATCATCTGTTCGAGGGCGTGATTTTTCTGCGCGTAGACCGCCCGAATCTCCCGTATTTCTTTCAGCAGCGTATTGATGCGGTTGATCAGTGCATCCGCTGTGCCGTTGCCGGAATGGATGAGGATGTTGGTGTCCTCATCCTTGATTCTGGCAAGCTGTTTTTCGATGTGACGCATTTCTCTTTTCTGCAAAATGCAAAGCAGCAGCAGGACAGCCGCAGCGATGCTCAATACAATGACAGCGACTGTCATGTGAACGCCTCCTTAGTAGTTTGTAAAAGCTAAAACTTAATGATGCTTCTTAAATTGAACAGATAGCAAGAGC
>CALGTT010000370.1 GCA_937901485.1 uncultured Ruminococcus sp. | reverse complement strand
CTATTCCGTTAAGACCAAACAGCAATAATGCTGATATGTATTTAATAAATGCTTTACTATCCATTGGGTACATCTCTTTCAAATTCTTATTTATCGGTCTGTCCGATTTCCTATATTATACCACACCCCACAGATTTTGGCAAGGTGTGACAAAATAGATGACATACTTTCCAGTTTTAAAACTCTCAATAGCTATGATGCTCTGCAGAGCAAGCATCATGCGGTATGAGAAACCATATCGCGAAAAGAAAAGCTCCCGATCACTCGGAAGCTTTCATACGCGTCTAACTGCGCAGACGCTGCGCTGTCTGTCTTGCTCAAAATAGATGACATTGAAAAACGACGATTCTACGAGGCTTTTCGAGTGCTTCATTGCTTCGAGAGCTTGCTTTTGCTTAATGCAACAATAGTTGCAACAAGTTAATTCCCATTTTATTAGCCTTGTAAATACTGCCTGTTGCATTCATCAATGACTTCCTGAATACCGGCCTGCTCCAGCTTCATTTTCAATGCGTTCAGTATCTCATCCAAACTCTGATCGGTTGAAAGCGTAAATGTATCGAGAACCTCAGCAATCGCTTGCGTTTGAGGAATCATCTCCCTGCCGTCAAAGGCAAAACTTATATCCTCCGAAACGGCTGCCGATGCAAAGATCGTATCGTAATCTTCAGCGGAAAACCCATTGCTTTGGTGGCGGTGACAGATCATGTAATTGGCAAAGCGATCAAGACTGACACGATTCTGCACCTGGCTGACAATACCATCCACAAGTTCATAATCCTCGCCCTCTACACCATAGGTCAGCAGATTGTTAAGGTCAGCATCCGTTTGTGTCAGTGCAAGCAACCGGAATGCCATGTCGGGATGCTGTGATTGCGTGCTGATTCCGGTTGCACAGTAAGCCTGCCGTACAGCAGTATCCTTTGGGAATAACGGGTACGCCTCCACTGAATTTTCGCCGTATGGTACGGAGATCGTTTCGTCCGCCTCCCATACCAATCCTGCTCCGGGACAAAAATTCGTCTGCAGGATGAAGAACGTATCCTGCATTTCGGGTCTTGCAAGGAGCCCTTTCTGTTTCAGTGTATAAAACAGCTTCAGACGATCTGTATATTGGACATGATCCGGTGCAATCTTTGCCCGATGCTCTGTATCATCCCAGTACACAGCGGATGTGATGGTCTGTATATTCGCATAATAAGAGAAACTCGTATAGTTTTCCCAGGCGGCAAACACATCGCATTTCTGCTCAGTGCTTTTGACCTGGTCCAGAATTGCAATCTGTTCTTCCAATGGCGAATGAATATCATATCCATACTTTTCAGCCAGTTCTGCGTTGACATAGTATCCATAATCCAGACTCAAAGTTTGCATGGAGCCATCCACACCATAGATATGATCATTCACACGGAGTGCTTCCCAATGATTCTCCGGCATCAGTTCATAGAGAATCTTTCCCTCTGCGGTATCAAAATAGGGATCCAGCGGCGCAAACAGCCCGTTGTAAATGTATTTGTGATACGAATTACTGCCCGCCTCACCGCTTGTGGTGAAGGAAGCATAGATGATATCTACCTGTTCACCGGCATTGATCATGTCGGTTACCTGTGCTGTATAGGTTTGTTCATCTCCACGGATCGGCACAAAGCAGACTGCAAAATCACAGCCCTTTTCATCCAGATAAGCGTTGACTTCTGCCGTACGGAACGGGTAATTACGCTCATAAAGTGTTTCCTCGATGACCCACACCAGAACAGTCTTGTCGGGATATTCACTCTGTATTTCTTCATAGGACGGAAAATTCAATTCCTTTTGCGATGATGTATTTTCGGCAGACGATATCGTTGTAGTTTCTGCAACCGATGTGGTTTCAGTGGATTCCGATGCAATAGAATCGCTCTGCGGCTGACATCCGCAAAGCAGAACGGACAGCGTACAAAAGCATAAGATTGATTTGATTTTCATAGGTTCTCCTTATAGAATCAATGGGTTCCAAAGCAGATGCCGCATCCCGGGAATACCGAGCCACACAAGCAGCAGCGGCAAAAGGAACAGCACACCTGCAGCGGCAATGAGTGCCGATGTGTTCTGCAATTTATGGGATAACAGCCACAGCGTCACTGTCTGCAGCAGAAAGCCCGCAAATCGTTTCAGACTCAACAGAATCAGATAGCCGCCGACCGAACAGTTCCATCCCTGCAGATGTTCCATGGATGCGGCGGGAGCATCTGCCCCAACCATGCCATAGGCGGATAAGACCTGCATGAAATACGGCACATACACCGCAAGATATACCATCAACACGATGAAAAATGCAATACACAGTTTACAGATCAGCACAGGCTTTTGCCCTTTGTAGGAGGAATGCAGCAGCATGTGCATCTGCGTGTGGTATTCTCTTGTGAATATCCCTGATATACAGCACAGGAGCAGCGCACTCATCAGCATGGCAAGCAGAATATGGGTTTTGTTTTCTGCGCCCGATGTCAGCAGCCGATACCCTCGGTCATAGAAAAATGCGCCGTCGGGAACAGATCGCAGGTGTTCGGCATGACGGATAGTTTCTTCCAATGCGGCTTTTGGTGCAAGGATACTCTGATACTTTGTTACAACAAGCAGGGTGTTTTCTCCCGCAGCCTGCAATGCAGCCATATATTCTGATTGTGCTGCATCCAGTGATGCTTTTTCTTCCATTAGCCATGCTTCTTTTTCGGCTGTGTATTCACCTGCAAGCACCGTCATATACTGCCGATAATAGATCTCATCGGGGGTATAGGATACCTGAAGCGGTGTATAGAACAGCACACGACACAACAGCAGTGCCGCTATGATCCACAGTACCTTGCCGCCGATGAACACCTTATAGCATTCATGGCTGAACAGATGCAGATGCGTATGCCGGATCCATTGCAGATGCAGACGTTTTGTCTGATTCCGGATCACGGACATTCGTGCAAACAGCTTCACAGAAATCAGCGATATGACTGTCAGCATGATGCAGACGGACACCGCAAACACAGTCATCTGCCCAACGGGGAAGCCGAATACATTGCGGTTCTGATAGACGGCAAACAGCGTTTGCGTATCCAGAAACGCCAGCAGATTCACATATTTGAGCAGACAGAATATGCTTTCACTCGGGATTATCATCCACAGTGCCGCCGAAATTCCGCCAACGATCGTAAGCGTTCCGAAACACCGGGGTGCGGATTTTGCAAATACCGCCGTCAGATACATGACCGCTGCAATCAGACAATACACCGCTGATTTTGCAAGCAAAAACAATCCGAGATATGCCCCCACTGTCAGATGAAAGCAGCTTCCGTTCATTGCGTGAACGGACTGGATCGGTCGGCTCAGATCACCAAGTCCATAGATACTGCCGCAGATCAGAAGATTACAGCCATACAACAGCACTGCCGCAGCAATTCCAATGGTGAAACATGCACACAGCTTTGCAAGTCCCAGCCGTCCACGTCCGTGGAATGTGGTGTGATACAGTAAAAGCTGATTCTGTTCCTTTTCCCGCATGACCAGTGTCAATATCGTGAGCAGCAGTATGCAGGCAGCAATGCCGTCGGTTACAGGAAAATCAGTGGCAAGTTCGATTCCTTTGGATGGGGCGAGGATGAGCCCTATGCCCTTGAGATGTGCAAAATCCGAAGGTGTTTTCCGGATATTGCGGTAGCTGAAGGAATCGGGTTTGCCGAACAAGCTGCTTTGCTGCATCCGTGCTGCTGCTTCGTCAATGCCTGTCAGATAGTCATCATATGAAGTGATCGCCGTGATCTCATCCAGAATCACAGCATACAACGCCATCTCATCCCAGCACGCACCCTCTGCAAGCTTCCACTGTTCCCGCAGCTTTTCGTATTGCTGCAATACCTCTGCCTGTGCCTGATCGTTGGATTTACCTTGCAGTTGTGCATAGATCGCTTTGTAGTCCTCTGCCGGAATCGAATCTCGTCCGATCTGCAGGCATAACAGAACCACATTTGCAATCAAAAGGCCTATGACGGACAGCAGAACAGAACGTGTACAGAACAGTTTCCGTAATTCGTTTCCTATCATATGCTGCTCCTATTCAAAATTCCGGAGGTACACATCCTCCAAATCGGGCTTGCAGGTGACAGCATTCGGCGGTGGTGCATCACAGAGTATCCGCACGGAGATACCATTTTCTTCTCCGGTGATATTGCAGATCTTCCCTTGCTCTGCAAGCGCGGAAAGATCTTCTTCTGCACAGTTTACCAGAAACACTTTTCCCTCCAGCTTTTTACATAGGATGGGTGGTGTACCGCTGTCAAGAATCATGCCTTGCTTCAGAAGCAGGATCTCCTTTGCGATGTATGCCACATCCGTCACCACATGAGTGGCAATCAGAACAATGCGGTCAAATGCCGCCTCTGCGATCAGATTGCGGATGCGGATACGTTCTTTGGGGTCAAGACCGGCAGTGGGTTCATCCAGGATCAGAATATCAGGCTTTCCGAGCATTGCCTGTGCAATCAGCGCACGCTGTTTCATACCGCCCGAAAACCCACCAAGCCGTTTATGTTCCTGTCCATTCAGATTGACAAGCTGTATGAGATGTGGGATTTCCTCTTTCGCTTGTTTCTTGCTGAGTCCCTTGAGAGATGCCATATACCAGAGAAAGTGTTCCAGCGTAAATTCAGGATAAAGCCCCTGCTGTTGGGGCATAAAACCGATCCGTTTCCGAAATGCCGCACCCAGTTCCTGCACGGGTGTACCATCCAGCAGAATGTGTCCCGCAGTTGCTTGCAGATTGCCGGTGAGAATGTTCATCAGTGTGGATTTTCCTGCACCGTTTGGGCCAAGCAATCCGTATACGCCGGGTGTGAAGGTGTAGGAAAAATCCTCCAATGCGGTGAAGTTGCCATATTGTTTTGTCAGATGTGCAAAGGTCAGCTTCATGACAGAATCTCCTCCACAGGTACAGAGTGGTACACGGATGTGCCATTACCGTTCGTCTGAATCACAGCATACTCACCGCAAATATCGCAAAGATATTGATTTTCCGAAAGAGAAAGTGCGTATAGCGTCTGTGTCTCCTCACTCCAGAGCTTCATCCCCTCATTGGTGTGCAGCCAGCAGTAGTCCCCATACATTTCTGCGGAGATCACATCATTATCATAGATGGAAAAACGTTTGCCGTTGTGATCTTCTGCATAAAATCCATTTTCGTCCTGATCATACCAGAATCGTGCGGATAACAGCATCGGCACATCCTGCACTTCTGTCCATTCTCCTGTGGAAAGGTTCAGTGTCAGATGCTTTTCTATATAGCGATCCTCCTGCATAAACAGTGTCATCGCCTCATCCTGCGTCAGATTGTTTTCTTCCGCATAGGCAAGTAACCGATCAAGATAGGGCAGATTGACTTCTGCCGCCGATGCAGTAGCATACAGCTTCTCCTCCCAGATGCCTAGCGTCCACATACCGCTGCTGTACCCCTTGACCACTTCACCATACTGCATGGTTTCTTCTGTTTTGAAGTTGTATGCATGGAGCGAGATGCTTGGTTCATTTTCCTGAAATTCCATATTATAGGTCTGGCGTGTAACGAAGTAATAGAGCACATCTCCATCCAGTACAAAACGCTCTGCACCCATGCAGGATGCACCCTTTTCCACAAGCAGCATTTCGGCATTGCTGCCGTTCGCATCACTCTGCCACAGTTGTACATCCGCCTGATAGCCGCTGTCTGTT
The DNA here is from genome assembly GCA_937901485.1 of uncultured Ruminococcus sp. Lineage (GTDB taxonomy): Bacteria > Bacillota > Clostridia > Oscillospirales > Ruminococcaceae > UBA3855. Next base: position 2,107 of record CALGTT010000370.1, on the reverse strand, counting down.
TCATAATATTCCGTCACCGTAAACCAGCACAGCTTGTCGCCATAGAAAAAGGGATGATTGGATTTGCCATAGGCGGTGCAGTCGCTTTCCGAACTATGAGTACAGGACGGCTCATCGCAAAGGGGAATGCTTGTGTTTGCCTGTACATCCAGAAAATCCAGTCTGCTGTCGTTCATGATGAATGCGCCGTTTTTTTGCGGCTCTGCAAGCTGATACATGGATATGATCCGCCAGTCATTCGCAGCAGATGTTTGCCCGCTGCATCCTGTCAGAAGAAGTGCAAATGCTGCAACAATGCAGCCATATACTCTTTTCATGTGATTCCTCCAAAAAAAGAAGGAGTCTGTTTGACAGACTCCGAAAATCTCTTATAAAAGTAATCCATTTCAAAAGCAAAAGGATGCAAGACTCAATCAAATTCTACTTTTTGCACAGATTCCGCTACTTTCATTAGTGCATCCTGATCAATGTTCGTGCGGATCCAGAAAATATATTCCCCATCATCCCAGCACAGCCAGCGGTAATGCTCCTGACACAGCACTACCAGAAAGCCATCGCAGCCGTTGACCTGTACGGGGATCACATCGTTTTGTTCTGATACATTCCAGCAGGCCTGAAACTCCGATTTAATATACTGCCGATAGTACAGAAATAAATTGTTGTCGTCCATCAATTCCCCAAAATGATACTCCAGATGATAGATACTGTTCTCATTTGCATATACATCCGTATTGGTCTGCACCAGCGGTTCGGGAATATAGGAAGGGGCATAGTAGGTGTGGATTTCTGTTTGTGCTCTCTCATCATATGCGGCATTCACAATGGTTTCTGTTTCCAGATGTTCCCATGTGAATCCACCCACATAGGCAGCCACAGTCATTGTCATCATGGAAAGCAGAATGATGATCATTGTCATAAATGCAATGCGTTTCCGCAGGGGCATTCCGTGCAGATCGGGAAGCGTAAGTGCTGACTGTCTGCTCATGCGCTTTATTTTTCGTTCAAATCCTTTGGAGAAGCGGTGTGACACTGTATGCTGCGGCACGTCCACATAAGAGTCGCCATGCTCTTCAATGGATTCACGCAGGAACTGTTCAAATTCTCTGTTTGTCATGACATCTCCTCCTTGATTATCTCTGCCAGCAGACGCTTTCCTCTTGCAAGACGGCTTTTCACCGCAGTCAAAGATACCCCCAGCGATCGGGCAATTTCTCTGTCCCTTAGCTGATGGTAATATTTCAGCACCAGCACGTCGGCGTATTTTTCATCCAGCGACTGCACCAGGCGGAACAGATCTGCCTTTGCTTCTCTTGCATGAATATCCATTTGAATACTTGTCAGATCGGGGAGATCCTGTGGTGCAGTGATGACTTCGTGCTTTCTGCTGCGGCAGATTTTGCGTGCGGCATTGCGTACAATGATCACCAGATAGCTGCGTGTCCGTTCGGCGTCATTGCCGGCAATCTTGTCCATGTTTTTGATCAGTGCAAGAAATGCCTCGCTGACAGCGTCTTCGGACAACTGCACATCCCCCAGAATGCTGTAAGCACAGTAGTATAGGAGGTTCCTGTTCTCATAATATATTTGTTCAAACCTGCTTTCTTCCTTTTTGGAAGCAAGCAGGGGAAGATACATTTCCAAAACCATATGCCGGCTCCTTTTGCGTGTAAGACGATGGAATGTTATATTTTTATTATACAGGATATTACGGGGTTTTTCAAGTGAATTCGGAAAAGAACTTTCTGAGAATACTATTGCGCAGTAACCTTTTGAGAATTATAGAGCATTGTCTTAGTTGATCGGGGATTCTTATTTAAGAGTATCAACTGTATGAGTTTTTGAAACACTTTCATCCGATATCACAAATTCATGGTATAATCAACAATGAAAGGAGTTGACCATCCATGAAATCATATTCTAAAGAATTAAAACAGCAGGTCATCGAGCGTTATTTTTCCGGTGAAGCATCAGCAAGCATTCTTGCTGATACAGGCATACCCAAAAGCACCTTCTACAGTTGGGTACGTAATTATCAAGAAAAGCAAAAGGACGCAAATCAAAAGACTGTCAATATTCAAAATTATCACTTGCTTGAGCGCAAGGTCGC
>CALGTT010000369.1 GCA_937901485.1 uncultured Ruminococcus sp. | reverse complement strand
TGATGTGGAAGCCCTGCCTGCGGATGTCGGGGAGAACCTCGTCAAACACCCAGCGTTCAAACCGCTGTGCTGCCTCCAGTTTGGATCGGACGATCAGGCGGTACAGGTTTCCTTCGGAAATAAATTTCTTTTGCACCGTATGATAATCGCTCGTTCCATACTGATTTGTCCGCAAAACGGTCACGTCGTGTTTCACGACCCCATCTACCTTACAGTGCCGCACAATTGCATCACGGGGATTACTATATCCCAGAATTTCGGCACATTTGATTGCAGGAAAATATGCCTTTTCTCCCTCCCACAACACCTCCAGACAGCCAAATTCGCTGTTCTCAAACACTTTCATCTCATTCATTCGCTTTTCCCTCCATTCCAAATTCACGGTCACACCGCTTGTCCAATGGACACCTGTTGCACTTCGGATACCGGTCACAGATCTGCTTGATCTCCGATTCCTCCATGTCCTTCGGATAGATCCACATCTCCGGATTGCCGCCGTCATCCCTGATGGCAAATTCCATCTCTCGCCCCGTCAGCAGGTGCAGGACAATCCGCCCTGCATCGTTTGCATGGTCAATTTTGTAAATTCCAGTCATTAGAAAAATCCTCCGTTCTCATCAAAAAATGAAAGCTGAAGCCCCATTTTTTCTCTTTCGCTTGTATCATAATTAGAAATGAACAATTCGGGGTAAACGCTGCCCTTCTCATACTTCTGTTTCAGATTGTTCGTCCGAAGAATCGGCTCAATCCAGATGCCGTCCCTCGCCCAGAGCTGCCGGATTTCGGGGCAGTCGTTGTAGGATACCAGAAATTTTCCCTGACATCCCAGCAGCGTGTCACGCAGCCGCTGGTGATCCTCCGTTCCGAACGGTGCGTCATGGTAGTAATGCTCGGTCGAAAAATACGGCGGATCGCAATAGAAAAAGCTCACCGGACGGTCATACTGCCGGATGAGCTGCTCGAAATCCTTGTTCTCAATAATGACCCGCTGCAGACGTTCCGCCGCCATGTCAATCAGCGGAAAATCCGACCAATAGGAATGCGGCTTCGCACTGAAACACCGCAGATTATTGGCATAGCTGCCACGGATCAGCTGGTAAAACTTCACCGCCCTGTCGCAGTCACCGTACTGCGGCAGAAGCCCGTTTTTGTGCAGACTGGCGATCCTCTCAAAGTCCTCACGGGAATTCACAACGTATTCCAGCTGTTTCTTGAGTTCCTCCGGCTGCTCACGCACACAGCGGTACAGATTCGTGAGGTTGCTGTTGACATCGTTCAGCACCTCGAATGGAGTCTGCGGCTTGTGGAACAGCACCCAGCCGCCACCACCGAACACCTCGATATATCGTTCATATTTCAGCGGAAAACGAAGCACCGCCGCTTCACGGAGATTCTTCTTTCCGCCCGTCCACGGGATAAAACTATTCATCGTTCACACCCCCTGCAAAGGCAGTCCCACACAGAATCACTCCGGATGGGATACGGGTTTTGGCTGAATTAAGCTTTCTCCGCAAGCTCCTTCTTCAGCCGCTTGATTTCATAGTCCGTATACTTCACAATCGCCGCAAGGCTGCCAATGGCAAGCCCGACAATCATGCCGAGAAGCATACCGATGAAAAGATAGGTCATGTGATCACCTCCATCTCCATTGTTTCTTCCTGCCCGAAATCCTCAATCATAAACGCCTCCATCTGACAGCGTTCCGAAAGGAAATTCGGGGAGCTTTCTTCATCAAATGTCAGACACTGCTCTCTGCCAAGATCAATGCATTCCTTTGTGATGACCGTGCCGCCAAAATTCACACCCACTCTGTGTTCCAGAGAAACAAAGTTCGCACCATAATCGGAATGCCGCAGCTGATAGCAGTGCAGTCCCATCGGAATTTCCGCATCAATATAGCGGTTTTCGGTAAACAGGGCGATCTGCCCCACAACCTCGATCACTTCAAATTCTTCCTCCGGCAGATATATGAAGCTTGTATTGGATGCGTTGAGGTAAAGCCCATAATCCTCCGTATCCACCTCAAGCACCTCCGCTGCAAAGCGGATGCGGTCAAATTCGCTTTCGGGATAGTATTCCTCCGTGCGTTCTCCGCCGAAATAATTGTGCTTTCCGCAGTTGCGACCGATGTCCTCATCAGCCCATCGGTGCTTGAATTCAATTTCGGGATACATTTCCGAAAGCCTTTGCAGAATGACATGGGGAGCAGACCATGCGGTCTGAAACCGCAGGCGGTTGTTTTGGCTGTAATCCGTGCTTTTATCATAGCCATACGCATTCCATTTCGTTCCCCAATTACCGAGTGACCAGTCGTACCAATTATTTTTGCCGTACTGCTTCATTTCCTTTTCACCCAGCGGACCTCGAAAAATGTCCGCAGGCATGGGGATGATTTTGTTAAAATCCAGCGTTCCGATGCCGAATTCATCGTTCTTGATTGCCTCAAGCATTTCTGCAATCTGCTTTCTGTCACCCTCGTAGGTGATGATATTTGTTACATGGTTTGGCATATCTGAGCCTCCTCTCCTTCGTCCAGATACAAAAAACGGCTGAGTTCCATTAAAAACTCAGCCGTTCATAGTCATATCCATTTCTTCTGTTTGCTCATTCTCCACATCAAATGATTCTTCCTCCTCAAAGCCGACATGTGGACTAGACTCCTGCATTTCTGTCTGAATCTTCCAGTCATCGCTGTCATCCCAGAAATGCACCAGAATTCCGCCAAATTCAGCCGTTTGAATCTCCCTCTGTTCCAAAGACTCGCCAAACCCGTCTGCTGCCTGACCTTCCCACCAGCTACAGAAGCGGCGAGCCGCCGCTGGCAATCGCCTCCCAATGCACCTGCGGTGCAAAGGTCGGCACATTCTACCTCAAATCAAATTAAACTGAAAAACGTCGGTTGCCGCTTGCACGAAGTGCATAAGGCAACAATCACCTGCGGCGGTTCGCCGCTTGATTTCGTCCTTGCAGGCGAGCATTTCAGCATCATTCAACTCCTCATAGTCCATCTCCGAAATCGGCTCGTCCCACGAATATGCCGCTGCATCCGGCTCATGGACAATGTGCAGAGGGGAGAAGAATTTCATTTCCCGTGTGGGCTTGGCTTTCACTCTCAAATCGGGCTGACAAGGGATGTTCAGCACTGAAAAATTTGCACTCTCGATGTCCTGACGTTCTCGCAGCACAACCGCCACCGCCGTCAGGAGCAGAGCATTCACATCCGTTTCCGTGTGCATCAGAAGGTCGCTGAGCTGAAAATCCTCCTCACCCTTATGGGCAAGCTCGGCGGCTCTGTCCGCCATCGCCATGATCGTCCTGTGCAGCTGACGTTCCTCGTTGGTGATCTCATTGTTTTCCAGAATCGCCTTTGCATTCGGAACGAAATGCGAATTCCGAGCGTAGTCATAGCCCTCCGCCTCGACCAGCAGTCCATCGCCGGTTTTGGAATCGATGAACAGCAGACAGTGTGCCTCGCCCTCCGCCATGTACATCAGATCCCTGTGCTGGGCAATCTCCGGGCGGCGAGCCGCCGCTGGCAATCGCCTCCCAATGCACCTGCGGTGCAAAGGTTGGCACGTTCTCCCGACAATTACTATATAATTGACTTTCAAAACACCAGTTACCGCTTGCACGAAGTGCAAAAGGCAACATCTCACCAGCGGGCGTTGCCCGCAAAAAGCTGACTTTCTTGGCATCTCATCATTGTGAGATACCAACAAAATCAGCTTACAAGCGGCGAGTCGCCGCTGACATTCGTTGCCTTATGTGCCTGCGGCACAAGCGGCA
>CALGTT010000368.1 GCA_937901485.1 uncultured Ruminococcus sp. | reverse complement strand
AACCCGCAGTGAAGTGGTTGCCACGTTTCTTGCGATCCTGGAGCTGTGTAAAATAAACAGACTCTATATCATGGACGATGAAGGAGAGTGCACAGTTACCTATTTATCACCGGATCGGGAACCCGATCCGGGAGGGGCTGATGGGGTCGGGGCAGCGGAATACAGGTCGGATCTGAGCATTTGAAAGGATGACACTATGGATGTCAAAGAACTGGGATCAGTACTGGAAAGTATCCTGTTTGCGGCAGGAGAGCCGATGGAAACGGAGCGTCTTGCCCTGACGCTGAACATTCTGGAGCGTGACGCACAGCATCTGATGGAGGAGCTTGCCGCGAAATATGAGCAGACCGGCAGCGGTCTGCAGGTGCTCCGTCTGGGGAATGCGTGGCAGATCGGCACTCGTGCGGAGTTCGCGCCCCTGATCCGGACGGCACTGGAAACCAAGAGAATGCAGCCGCTTTCCAATGCGGCAATGGAAGCACTGACCATCGTTGCCTATAACCAGCCCGTCAGCAAAGGCTTTGTGGAGCGCGTGCGCGGTATAGACAGCTCGTCCGTTGTCAATTCTCTGGTGGACAAGGGACTGCTGGAGGAGGCGGGGCGCATTGATGTCCCCGGTCATCCGATCGCCTACAGGACAACATCGCTGTTCCTGCGTGCATTCGGGCTTTCCTCGCTCGATGACCTGCCCGATCCGAAGCCGGCGCAGACAGAGGAATTCACTGGTGAGATCGGTGCGCTTGACGGAACGGAGGAGTGACCGTTCCGCTTACAGAACGGAGGTGACGGTTTGCGGATTTTCCTGACGATCCTATTGATACTGGCTTTGCTTCTGACGATCATTCTGCTTTCACAGGTCGTGGCAGCAGTGGAATTCTGGGATGGAAAGTTCCGGTACGCCGTCAAATATTTCGGCATACAGGTCTACCCGTTCCGGAAAAAGCAGGAGGAAAAGCCCCCGGATCCTGAAAAAGAAGCCAAAAAAGCCGAAAAGCAGGCGGCAAAAAAAGCGAAAGCTGATGCTGAAAAGCAGGCAGAAAAAGAAGCTGCCGCAGAAGCAAACAAGAAACGTCTGCCTGCGGATAAAATGCAGCGCACGATGCAGAAGATCGCAGATATGGGGGATATGGCAGGAAACGCGCTTTTTGCCGCACCTGCACCGCTGAAAAAGCTGTTTTCTTCCATCACGCTCGTACTGGAAACGGACTTCCTCATCGGCGGCGAGGATGCCGCGGATACTGCCATCCTCTACGGCAGGATCCAGCTTGCCCTCCAGAATGCACTGGCGAATCTGGGGAAGTATATCCATGTCAAACGAAAAAACATGCGCATTGCGTGCGATTTCGTCGCAGACGAAAGCCGCTGGAATGTACGCGCCGAAGTAAAGCTGCGTATCGGCACGGCGGTCGCCGCAGCCCTGTGGCTCTTATGGAACTACTGGTGGGGCGGCAGAAAAGCGCGGAAATTTGCAGTAAATGAAAGCATATAATCCCAATTACAAGCGGCACAGCCGCGGAAGGAGTTATCATATGAGCGAACATGCAATCAATGGTTTCATGGGGATCAGCATGGAGAAGATCCGCAGTGTGGTCGATGCCAACACCATGATCGGCGATCCGATCCACTGCGGTGACGGCACGACCGTCATTCCGGTTTCCAAAGTTTCTCTGGGCTTTGCCTCCGGCGGTTCCGACCTGCCGACCAGAACCGCAAAGGAATATTTCGCAGGCGGCGCAGGTGCGGGCATGAGCGTCAAGCCCGTGGGCTTCCTCGTGGTGCAGAACGGCGATGTGCGCCTGATCCAGCTCTCCATGAGCGCGGACAAGGGCAATGTAGCACTGAATATGGTGCCCGACATCATCGACAAGATCTCCAGCCTCGTTTCCAAAAAGGACAAGACTGCGCCGGAAACTGCCGCACAGACGGAAACTGTGCAGCCGGAGTTCATTGCGCCGGAAACAGAATAAATCCGGATTTGTCCGCATAGAATGCACCAGTGTATCGGGACATTCCCGAAATTGATGCATTTATGGAGGACGGATATGAAGCGAATGACAGGCGCAGTTCTGGCAGTGTGCATTTTCTTTGCCGCTTTTCCGGCGAAAACAGTACATGCCGCCGAGGTTTCTGCCAAAGCCTGCATCCTGATGGAGGCGGCGACCGGCAGGGTATTGTTTGAGAAAAACGCACAGCAGAAGCTCCCGATGGCGAGCACGACCAAGATCATGACCACGCTGCTGACGATCGAAAGCGGTGATCTGGACACGGAATTTCTTGTGGACAGCGGCGCGATCCATGTGGAAGGCTCGTCAATGGGCTTGCAGGAGGGCGATCTTGTGTCCAAGCGCGACCTCTGCTACGGAATGCTCCTGCCCTCCGGCAATGATGCCGCCAATGCCGCGGCAGTGGCAGTCGCCGGCGATATCCCGTCATTTATTGAGATGATGAACGCACGCGCAGAGGAGATCGGCATGACGCGTACCTGCTTTGCAACGCCGTCGGGACTCGATGGCGAAGGGCATGGCGCGTCAGCCTATGACATGGCTCTGCTCACGCGCGAAGCCATGCGCGATGCGACATTCCGGAGCATCTGCGCCCAGCCGTCAGCGTGTGTGAATTTCGGCAATCCGCCCTATGACCGCACGCTTTACAATTCCAACAAGCTCCTGACCATGTACGAGGGCGTGATCGGCGTGAAAACCGGCTTTACCGATGATGCCGGACGCTGCCTTGTGTCCGCGTGCGAGCGCGGCGGCGTGATGCTCCTCTGCGTGACGCTGGGTGCCCCCGATGACTGGAACGATCACAAAAAGCTCTATGATATGGGCTTTGCGTCGGTCGAATGCAGGGAGCTGGAGTGCCCGGAGGGACTTACCCAGAGCGTTGCCGGAAGCGACAGGCAGGAAATTGCTGTCAAGCCCTCGGAAACCGTGACCATCGGTGCATGGGAGGGTGACACCTCAGCTGTGCATACACGCGTCCTGAAAGCTCCTTTTGCCTACGCGCCCGTCGCGGCAGGGGAGGAGATCGGCACGCTGGAATATTATTATGAAAACAACCTCATCGCCGCTGTGCCCCTGTGCGCTGCGGAGGATGCGGCTGTACTGCCGCCGCCGGAACCTGCGAATATGTTCGTTCGTTTCCGGCATTGGCTGGGCAGCATAACAGGATCAAAGTAAAGGAGGATATTTGTGGCAAATATCAGAATTCAGAAAATACTTGCAGATGCAGGCTACTGCTCCCGCCGCAAGGCGGAGGCACTCATCTCTGCCGGCAAGGTGCAGAGAAACGGCAGACCTGTCAAGCTCGGTGACAAGGCATCCCCGAAGGACCTGATCACAGTCAATGGGGAGCGCGTGAACATTCCGCGCAAAAAGGTGCTGCGCTACATCATGCTCAACAAGCCCCGCGGCTATGTGACAACGGTGTCCGATGAGCTGGAACGCCGCTGTGTTATGGATCTGCTGGAGGATGTGGAGGAACGCGTTTATCCCATCGGACGGCTTGACCGCAATTCCGAGGGTCTGCTCCTGCTGACCAATGACGGCAATTTTGCCAACGGTATTATGCATCCGAGCCGCCATGTGTCCAAGACCTACCGCGTGACCGTGCGCCCCGATGTTTCGGATGAACAGCTCGTGCAGCTCTCCGACGGCGTGATGCTCGACGGCAGAAAAACACTGCCGGCAAATGTCGTGGTCATGAACAAAGAACCGGGCAGAGTCGTGATGCAGATCACCATTCACGAGGGCAGGAATCGCCAGATCCGCCGCATGTGCGAGGCAGTCGGACTTGAGGTCGCAAGACTGCGCAGAACCTCCATTGGCCCGATCAAGCTCGGTATGCTCAAGCCCGGCACCTACCGCGACCTGACCGCAGAGGAGCTGCGTGCGATCCGCAATGCCATCGGAAAGGAATAAGTATGCTGAAAATTCTCGAACAGACCAACCATGAGCCGTACCGCGCAGTGCTCGATGCGATTTGCAGCGAATACCCCCTCTATCTCACCGAAGCAATGGACGGGGAGCAGGTGACGGGGTACATTGTTTATGCCTACGAGCCGGATGCAGTGGCTGTCCATGCAGTCGATGACGGCGGCGATCTCATGCTCTGTGACGGTCTTGTGCGTTCCGTGCTGTTCAAGGGACTCCTGCGCGGTCTGAACAAGGGTGTATTCCGCTTGCAGGATACGGCAATGCTGGACAAAATGCGGACGCTGCGATTTGTGAATAATGGACAAAACGCCCTTGAAAATATTGCGGAAATTATGGATAACTGTAAAAGTTGCAGGGAGTCTCGCGGAAACACTTGAAAAAAGCTGAAAAAAAGAGTATGATTATAAGGTATATAGTCTATGTTAGGAAGGAACGATACTATGCAAATGGAAAAAAACCTGAACAGTCCCGCAAGAGTGCGCCTGACCGCGCTGTTTGATGGGGGCAGCTATAAGGAAATCGGCTCCTACGTTATGGAGAAGGCAGCACCTGCCGGTGTTGTATGTGCTTATGGCTACATCAACGGCAATCCGGTGTATGCATTCGCACAGGACCAGAGTGTGGAATGCGGCGCAGTGGGCAATGCACAGGCAGAAAAGATTGCCAGAGTGTATGACCTCGCATCCAAAACCGGTGATCCGGTTGTCGGCATTTTCGACTCCAATGGTGCGTTCATGGACGGCACGGCTGCTTCTCTCAATGCATACAGCCTGCTGATGAACAAAATCTCCTCCGTATCCGGCGTTGTACCGCAGATTGCAGTGGTAGCAGGTACTTGTGCAGGCAGTGCTGCAATGATGGCATGTGCTTCTGATTTTGTGATTATGACAGAGGATGCAGAGCTGTTCCTGACACCTTCCTTTGAAAAGGGTGCAGGCAGTGCCAAGGCAGCCGCTGCAAATGGTGTGGCAGCACTGACTGCTGCGGATGATACCGCTGCAATCACCAAGGCAAGAGAGCTGATTAACCTGCTCCCTGTCAACAATATGGCATCCACTCCTTGCATGGAATTTGACGCTCCGACAGCCGCAGCAGGCAAGGACCTGCAGTCCGCTGTCAATGGCATTGCAGACGCAGGCAGCGTTGTAGAGCTGTATGCG
>CALGTT010000367.1 GCA_937901485.1 uncultured Ruminococcus sp. | reverse complement strand
ATGCGTGTGACCGGTGCTGCAAATCCCCTCGTTCCGGTCGAGGATACCATTTCCGGTAAGCTCCCGCAGAGAAAGATCACCGTTGGTGCGGCAAACGGCTACAGCTCCTACGGCAACCAGATCGGTCTGGCAACCGGTCATGTATCCGAGGTATACCACCCCGGCTATGTGGCAAAGCGCATGGAGATCGGTGCGGTGCTCGGTGCAGCTCCGGCTGAGAACATCCGCAGAGAAGCTCCCGTTCCGGGGGATGTTGTCATCCTGCTCGGCGGCAAGACCGGACGCGACGGCTGCGGCGGTGCAACAGGTTCTTCCAAGTCCCACACCCTCGAATCCCTCGAAAGCTGCGGCGCAGAGGTACAGAAGGGTAATCCGCCGGAGGAGAGAAAGCTCCAGCGTCTGTTCCGCAATCCGGAAGTGACCAAGATGATCAAGAGATGCAACGACTTCGGTGCAGGCGGCGTTTCCGTTGCCATCGGTGAGCTGACCGATGGTCTGGTGATCGACCTCGGCGCAGTACCGAAGAAGTATGACGGTCTGGACGGCACGGAGATCGCTATCTCCGAATCCCAGGAGCGTATGGCAGTTGTAGTTGCCGCAGAGGATGCAGAACGCTTCATTGCTGAAGCAGGCAAGGAAAATCTGCAGGCAACCAAGGTAGCTGACGTTGTGGCTGAACCGCGCCTGAAGATGGAGTGGAACGGCAACACCATCGTTGACCTGTCCAGAGAATTCCTCAACTCCAATGGTGCGCCCAAGTACACCAACATTACAGTGAACGAACCCGCTGCTTCCAGCTGCGACCTCCCCACGGACTGCCCCGAAACATGGACGGAGCTGATGGCAGACCTGAACGTATGCTCCCAGAAGGGACTGGTTGAGAAGTTCGACTCCACCATCGGCGCAGGCACAGTCCTGATGCCCTACGGCGGCGCATACCAGATGACTCCCTCCCAGGCAATGGCAGCAAAGCTCCCCGTACTCAAGGGCGAGACTGACACCTGCTCACTGATGGGCTGGGGCTACAACCCGATGGTCAGCGAAAGAAGCCCGTACCACGGCGCAATGCTGGCAGTCATCGAATCCATCGCAAAGGTCATTGCTGCCGGCGGTAAGCGCAAGCAGTGCTGGCTGACCTTCCAGGAATATTTTGAAAGAACACAGAACGACCCTGCACGCTGGGGCAAGCCGATGGCAGCACTCCTCGGTGCATACAAGGCACAGATCGAGCTGGGCTGCGGTTCGATCGGCGGCAAGGACTCCATGTCCGGTACATTCGAGCAGATCGACGTACCGCCGACGCTTGTATCCTTCGCTGTTTCCACCGCAAGTGCGGGCAAGATCGTTTCCACAGAATTCAAGGCTGCCGGTGACAAGGTCATCCTGATCGCGCCGGAATATGACGGCAACGGTCTGCCGGTATTCGACAGCGTCCGCGCTTGCTTTGACAAGATGGAGCAGATCATCGCAGACGGCAGAGCAAAGGCTGTCTGGACAGTCGGCTACGGCGGTGTGGCTGAGGGTATTGCCAAGATGTGCATGGGCAACAAGATTGGCTTCACATTCTCCGGTCAGCTTCCGGCATCCATGATGTTCACACCCTGCTACGGTGCATTTATCGTAGAGCTTGACGGCGATGCACAGGACGGCGAACAGCTCCTCGGTAAGACGATGGAGGAGTACAAGATCTATACACTCGACTACTCCGTTTCCATGGATTCTCTCCAGAGAACATGGGAGGAGAAGCTCGAATCCGTATTCCCCTGCCGCATCACCACCACGGACGAAACACCGGAGGTTTACAGCTTTGACGCTGCAACACGCCCTGCACCGGCGATCAAGGTTGCAAAGCCGCGTGTTCTGATTCCGGTATTCCCCGGCACAAACTGCGAGTATGATTCCGCACGCGCCTTTGAAAAGGCTGGTGCGATTGCAGAAACGCTCATCATCCGCAACCTGTCCGCAGCGGACATTGAGGCTTCTGTCAAGGCGGCGGCTGAGAAGATCGCGCAGTCCCAGATCATCATGATCCCCGGCGGCTTCAGCGGCGGCGACGAGCCGGACGGCAGCGGTAAGTTTATCACCGCATTCTTCCGCAATCCGGCGGTCAAGGATGCTGTACACGAGCTGCTCAAGAGCCGTGACGGTCTGATGCTCGGTATCTGCAACGGCTTCCAGGCACTGATCAAGCTCGGTCTGGTACCGTTCGGTGAGATCGTGGATATGACTGACGAATCTCCGACACTGACCTTCAACACCATCGCTCGCCACCAGTCGATGATGGTAACCACAAGGATCGCTTCCAACAAGTCCCCGTGGCTGGCTGACAGCAAGGTGGGCGATCTCCACAGCATTGCGATTTCCCACGGTGAGGGACGCTTTGTGGCTCCGGAGAGCCTGATCCAGAGAATGGCAGCGAACGGACAGATCGCAACACAGTATGTGGATCTGACCGGCAAGCCCACAATGGACATCCGCTACAACCCGAACACCTCCATGGGTGCGATCGAGGGTATCACCTCTCCCGACGGCAGAGTCCTCGGCAAGATGGGACACTCCGAGCGTAAGGGTACGGACATCTGCAAGAACATCCCCGGCGCAAAGGATCAGCACATCTTTGAGAATGGTGTGAAGTACTTCCTGTAATCCATACAATAATCCCCCTGAACGGTGTGTTCGGGGGGATTTTTTTTTGGGGGTAGCATGAAAATTAGAGACGGTGCAAATCACACCGTCCCTTTTCTTACTTATAATAACTATACAGCTGACACGAGATCATACCATTGTACAGCTTCCGGCGTTTGTCCGCCTTTCTGCCGAATTTGCGTTCAAATTCCTCATCGCCGCAGATGATGTACGCAGGTGATGTCAGCACCTTGCCCATCACTGCATAGAGCTTTCGCGCCTCCTCCAGCTCCAGCATACGCTCGCCGTAGGGGGGATTGCAGATCGTCACAGCATCGGGGATCGGCTGGAAATCGCGGATATCGCGCTGCTCAATGTGCAGGAACTTGTCCACGCCCGCCTTTTTCGCGTTGTCCATCGTGAGCTGTACTGCCGCCGGATCAATGTCAAAGCCGTAGCCCTCAAAGCCCACGCTTCTGTCAATGCGGTCAAGTGCCTCCATGCGTGCCTCCTGCCATGCCGTTTTCGGCACGCAGTCCCACTGCTCGGAAATGAAGCGTCTGTCCAGTCCGGGCGCGATCCTGCACGCGCGGCGTGCCGCTTCGATCAGAAATGTGCCGCTGCCGCAGAACGGATCGCACACGATCGTGTCGCTGCGCAGTCTGGCAAGGTCAAGGATGCCTGCCGCAAGCGTTTCGCGGATGGGCGCAAGGTTGGAATTTCTGCGGTAGCCGCGCTTGTGCAGTCCTGCACCGGTCGTATCCAGATAAATGCTCACCTGATTTTTCAGGATGGTGAACTGCAGCTGGTGCAGGCTTCCGGTTTCCGGCAGGAATTCCGCGGTCTTGTATGCCGCCTGCAAACGCTTGACAGCTGCCTTTTTCAGGATCTTCTGGCAGGCAGGAATGCTGTGCAGTGCGGAATTGAGAGAATGCCCCTTGATAGGAAAGGCATCCTCACGCCCGATGAAGCGTTCGAGGGGGGCACGAAACATGCCCTCGAACAGCTCCTCAAATGTCTCAGCCTTGTATTCTGCCAGCAGGATCTGGATTCGCTCGGCAACGGAAATGCCGATGTTGGCTTTGGCGAGCGTGGTGAAATCACCCGACCAGCTCACGCGTCCGTCCTGTACGGTGATATCCTCACCGCCGATGCGTGTCACTTCAAAACGCAGAACCTTTTCCAGACCGAAGTGACACGGTGCGGAAAAACGAATGGAATTTGTATTTGTCATGTGTTATCCTTTACTTTCTGAATTATCCCACTGCCGGTTCCTGCGGCGCAGGCTGTTCGGGAGCCGGCTCAACAGGTGCAGGCGGATCGGTCGGAGGCGGTGCGGGCGGATCGGTCGGTGCAGGTGCCTGCGTCTGCGGAGGATCGGTCGGTGCAGGGGCATTGCCGCCGCCGCCGGGTGCGGTCGTGGATGCGGGCTTCGTTGTTGCGCTTGCGCCGCTTTCCGTCGTTGCCTTGGGATCCTTGGTTTCTTCTACGACACATCCGCTGCACTTGGGCGCATTCGAGGACTTCCAGTAGCCCGTTTCGCCCTTCGGACAGCTCTTTGATGCGATCAGACCGGAATTGGTGCAGATCGCCGCCTTAACAACGGTTTCGCATTCCGGATAGGATGCATCAGTATCCAGACTGTTTGCATATTCACCGATGATATTATACCAGAGCTGTGCGGAGGAGGGGTTCGCCTTGATCTGGTCACGCTGTACATAGCCGATCCACGCGCCGGAAACGAAGTCCTCCGTCAGACCGATGAACCAGAGGTCATCCCAGTTCTGTGTCGTACCGGTCTTGCCGACAACCTCCTTGTTGGCAAGTCTTGCTGCACCTGCCGTACCCTGCGCGGATACAACGGTTTTCATCATACGGTTCATGACATATGCGGTTTCCGGATCGACCGCTTCATGCGGATCGCCGTTGTTTTCATAAACTAGCTCATGGTTTCCCTGCTCCAGACGGCTGACGATGCGGGAATTGTAATATGTTCCGCCGTTGCCGAACGGGATGTAGGCATTGACCATATTCTGCATGGTAACGCCATAGGTCAGCGCGCCCACGCTCAGCGGAGAGAGTGCCATGTCGGTGTTGCCCTTGCCGTCGATCTCGGTGAGCTTGAGTCCCAGATTATCACGGGAGAACTTGAAGACTGCCTCCGGTGTCAGAGCATCGACCAGACGGGCAGAAACGGTATTGAGTGAACGCATCAGCGCGTACTGCAGCGGCACTTCCTTACCCGTACCTGCGCTTCCGCCGTAGTTGTGCGGCCAAAGCTCGCCGTCCACGGTCAGGCTGTAGTCCTTGACCATGCTGCCCCAGTGGAATTCATCGGTGTAGATGCCGTAGCTGTAGCCGGCAACGGGCTTCATAGTCGAACCCGGCTGACGCGGTTCCATCGTTGCATAGTTCCAGATCAGGGCATCTTCCTTCTTGCCGGTCGCACCGACAACGGAGAGGATGTTGCCCTCATAGTCCATCGCAATGAATGCGACCTGCGGATAGATGACGGTATCCTTGTCGTCGATCACACCGTCCTTGTTGGTGTCCTCATACTTTGCCACGGAGCTTGCCTTTACCAGATTGTTCAGGTCAAGGAATTTTTCCTCAACATATTTCTGCATCTCCAGATCAACCGTGGTGTAGACCTGATAACCGCCGGTGTTGAAGCGTTCGAGGGCTTCCTGCGCGTCAACGTTAAAGGTTTCCATCAGATACGCCTGTACCTCGCGGATGGCAGCATCGACAACCCACGAAGTCGCTGCCTCGTCCTGGGATTTTTCTGCCTCCAGCTCAGGATGGAGATCCTTGTATTCCTGCGTATCGGTATAGATGATATGCTCCGCAAGAGACATCTGGTATTCGTCATAGGTGATCGCACCGTGGTCATACATCTGCCAGAGAACGTATTCCATACGCTCGCGGTTACGCTCACGGCCGGTATTCACCCAGTCACCTGTCTGGTCATCCGTGTAGCCGGCAAAGGGATTGATCGCCTCCGGAGACTGCGGAATGGACGCAAGCACGGCACTTTCCGCAATGGTCAGATCCTCGACATCCTTGCCGAAATACTTCATCGAAGCCATCTGGATGCCGTTTGCCGCACCGCCGAAGCCGATGTAGTTGAGGTATGTTTCGATGATCTTGTCCTTGGGATAGTTCTTTTCAAGCGTCATCGCGCGGAAGATCTCGCGGATCTTACGGGACGGGGAGGGATCATCGTCACCGGTCACGTTTTTAATGAGCTGCTGGGTGATGGTCGAGCCGCCGCGCTCGGTATCCCAGAAGCTGAACACAAGGTTCATGAACGCACCGATGGTATTCTTATAGTCCACGCCGTCATGGGTATAGAAACGTTCGTCCTCGGTGTAGATGAACGCATCGAGGGTGTGCTGCTGGATCTGGTCAAGGTTGACCGGAATACGCTGGATCTCATTGGGCACTTCATAGAGATTGATGAGCTTTCCTTCCTTGTCATAAGCAAAGACGTTGCTGTTATAGCTCATCTTCATTTCCTCCAGTGTGATGGTGGAGGATTCATCCATGAAATCGAGTACATAGATGGTTGCGGCAGTCGCAACGATCGTACCGGTAATGATACAGATCAGAAAGAGAGAAAGCAGCGTAGAAAAGAGGATGGAAAGGAGCTTTTTCACCACAAGCCAGCCCCGATTCTTTTTTTTGCGCTTCTTTTGTTCCGTCGGCGGTTTCGCAGGTTCACGCCTTGTTCTGCGGTTTTCTTCCATAATTCGAGATATCCTTTCTTTCTATTTCGCTGTCCTTTCGGGCAGATGCGGATATAGCAATACATTATTATTATACCACAGAATTTCCGATTTGTTAAGTCTTTTTTCAAAAAAAGTCCCTCTTTTGGCAATATCGTGAAAATGTACAAAGGATGGGAGAAAAGTGGGACGGAAAATGCCCCTTTCCGCACAGAAAAGGGGTGTGTCAAAATTATTCTTTGATGTCAGCGT
>CALGTT010000366.1 GCA_937901485.1 uncultured Ruminococcus sp. | reverse complement strand
TATCCTTTCCTCCGTTATCATTGGCAGCCTGCACAAGCTTATGTGCTTTCTCCACAATGTCACGCGCTCCGCTTAATATCATGCGGATTTCCTCGTCCTCAAGCATACCGTGTGTTTTGGATTTCAGAAATTTATTCATAGCTTCTTTAGCAGAATACCCGTACTTCTCCATAATCATCTCGATGACAGTAATGTCGTAGTAATGCAATACCTCACTCATTAGTTTTCGCATATGATCGACCTCCTGAATCGAAGTAAATTGACAGCTGTTTCTGTTTTAAATGCATACTGATCTTTCAGCTTCTGCGGAAGCAGTCGTTTGATCGCATATTCTTCATCAAGGAATCCACTAATAAAAAGATTGACAACGGGCATTGTGTTATCATTGGCAACAGGTCCGGCAACAACATCATACTGCTCGCCATTGTAGGTTTGGCGTCTGTTGTCTGCAACAAAATGCAGCCACTGAGCATTCGGTTCTGTGAAACGCAGTACTCGCAGCTTTTCAAACGCAGCATCATCCACCTCATACTCTGAGATGTAAGCAGTGCCTGTACCGCGACGACGTTTCACTTGATTAGCCCAGCGCTTTGCTTGCTCATAGTCAGAAGTAATATAGAACGCCTGACCGAAGTCAACGGACGGTTTTCCTTTGGAGACAACAGGATGTTCTACGACAACATTGCTTCCATGATATAAAATCATTATTGCTCACTCCAATGCTTCTTAGTCCTTAATCAAATTATACCATGCAATCAGAAAGAAGTCAAGGAGAATCCCAGCATATCGGCAAAGAACAACAAACAAACATCTACAAAATGGAGCGGGGTCCGGGGGCTGGGGCTGCCCCGGGGGCGGGTCGGAATCTCTGCGGGATACCGAACAGAAGACCGTCGGCCCCTCTCGTGTGAAAAAACGCGAATTTGCAGGGCCCCCGGTCAGTCGGGACCCTGACAGAATTTGAAATATGGAATGCACAGAAAAACGAAAGTACTGATTTATCGTGCTTTTCCAAAGGCTGCCGTCGGTTTTGTCGGCAGCGGTGTACATAGGCGTTTCGTCACAAACCGCATCGTAATACGGCGATTTTTCACGCAAAAAGATACGAAAACAGCTTTGTTTTAGCATTTTACCGCATTTTGAGATTGCGGTCTTGGCGGAGCCTGTGTGGATACCAAAACCGCAAAACTTCGGAGGATTTGAGGTATGAGCAGATGACAGATGCACAGAAAGAACAAGTGCGGGCAATGCGGATGCAGGGCATCGGATACCGGCTGATTGCAAAATCACTGGGTCTGAAGATCAATCAGGTGCAGTTATTCTGCAAGGCACATGGGCTTGCCGGAAATGGAGAACTCGCACGGCTCAACTATCCGATCTGGTGCCAGCAGAACAGCCGCTGTCCGGTGTGCGGTGCAAAAGTCACGCAGCCGGAAACCGGCAGACGAAAGCGGTTCTGCTCCGGACGCTGCCGCACAAGATTCTACCGTATGAAAAAAGATTTGGAGGAATGAAAATGCTTGTGACAGTTTTATGCCTTACTTACATGATGGTCATCATCCTGATCCATGCGATATGGATCACCTCGATCATCAAGCACGATGGCAAGTGCCACTACCACGACTGCAATCGCTGTCCGTATGACGGGTGGTGTCCGATGCAGGAGGAGAAGGAAAAGAAAGCGAGGGTGAAGGGAAATGAAGATCCTCAAACGGGACGGTCGTGAAGTCCCATACGATCATACGAAGATCAAGGGAGCGATCACAGCGGCAAATGCGGAGGTCGATGACAAGATCAGCGATACAGTAATTGGATTCATTGTCGGTAATGTAGAAAAACGCTGCAGCGCCCTTGCAAGACCTGTCCATGTCGAAGAAGTCCAGGACATGGTACTCGATGAACTGGACAAGGCCGAAGCGTACAAACTTGCACGGCACTACAGCGAATACAGACTGCTGCACGAACAACAGCGCAGGATGAACACGACTGACGG
>CALGTT010000365.1 GCA_937901485.1 uncultured Ruminococcus sp. | reverse complement strand
CCTTTCTCTTAAGTTCGGGAAACTGTTCCAATTCCCCGCCCGTATCATTTCCCGGCGTATATTGATTCATTAAACTCATATATATATCATCACCGTATGTTTCATATAAATATGACACGATCTTCTTTGCTTCGGATACTTTCCCCGGCAAAAGAAGATGCCTTACGATAACACCGCTTTGTATCCGTCCCAGCGCATCAAAATCGCAGTTTCCCACCTGACGCACCATCTCCGCAATCGCCATTTTGGCAGTTTCCGGATAATCCGGCGCATTGGCGTAAGCACGGGCAGTTTCCGGATCGAAGAATTTGAAGTCCGGCAGAAAAATATCCACAAGCCCCTCCAGAGCCGCAATGCTTTCCTCCGACTCATAGCCGCCGCAGTTCCAGACCACCGGAATGTGCAGATGCGGCTTTGCAATGCACAGTGCATCAACGATCCACGGCAGTAAATGGGATGCTGTCACGAGATTGATGTTGTGCGCATTCTGCGCCTGCAATTCCAGAAAGATCTCCGCAAGACGCTCCGCAGAAATGGTCTGTCCCGAATTTTTAAGGGAGATCGGCACATTCTGACAAAAGCAGCAGCGCAGAGGGCATCCGGAAAAGAACACCGTCCCTGAACCGTTTATGCCGCTGATGCACGGTTCTTCCCAGAAATGCAAAGCCGCCCTTGCCGCGCGGATGCCGTTTCCGCCGCCGCAGAAGCCCGTGCGCACCGTGCGGTCCGCACCGCATTTTCTGGGGCAGAGAGTGCAGTGTGTGATGTCAAATCCCATATCTGTCCACCTTCTTTCGATACCATTATAGCATATCTTCCCGAAAACTGCAAGCACTTGACGGATGCGCCGGAATGTGCTATACTATTGTAAAGGAATAAAACCATGATAGAAAGGAGGCATATCCATGGAGCAGACCATTTATACTCTTGCGGAAAGCAGTGTCCCGACCGGTGACAAAATTGTGGTTGTGCTTGCTGTTGTAGCGGGCATTGCATTACTGCTGCTGGTGATAACAGGCATACTGTCCGTGATCTCCAAGAAGAAATAATAACATATTGTCCGCATATAATGAGGATACACCCATGCGAGCCGGAATTTTCACAAGGGAATGGAGCTGATGCTGATGCGGTGGAATCTGGAGGATCTCCGGCGCAAGGAGGTCATCGACCTGCGGACGGGCGAGAAGCTCGGCTATATCGACGATGTGGAGCTGGATCTGGACAACCGCACCATCCGCGGCTATGTCATCTACGGCAGACGGTATTTCTGCGGACTCCTGCGCAGGGAAGAAGACCTGTTCATCCCCTGTGATGCCGTGCGTCTGTATGGCAAGGATGTGCTGCTGACGGATTCAGCTGAGAATTTTGGTGCTCATGCACAAAAATAACGGATTTCAACGCAGAAATTTCGCTGACACTTGGCGAAAAAAAGCTTGAAAAAATGGAAATAGTATGTTATAATATAAAAGATTTCGCACGCCTGTGATTCCGTGGCAAGGTGCTCAGGCTTCTGAGTTGTCGGACGGTCAGCGGGCGGAGGATTCAAAAACCAAACATTTTTTAGGAGGAACTACAAATGGGCGTAGTATCAATGAAGCAGCTGCTCGAAGCAGGCGTACACTTCGGTCACCAGACCAGAAGATGGAATCCGAAAATGGCTCCGTATATCTTTACAGAGCGCAATGGTATCTATATCATTGACCTGCAGAAGACAGTGAAGAAGCTGGAAGAAGCTTACATGTTCGTTCGCGACATCGCAGCACAGGGCGAGACCGTTCTGTTCGTCGGCACAAAGAAGCAGGCTGGCGACTCCATCCGTGAGGAAGCGATCCGTGCAGGTGCACACTATGTTAATGCACGTTGGCTGGGCGGCATGATGACAAACTTCAAGACCATCCAGAGAAGAATCCAGAGACTGGAGCAGCTCCACCAGATGGCAGAGGACGGCACATTCGCACTCCTGCCGAAGAAGGAAGTTGTAAAGCTGAACCTCGAGATCGAGCGTCTGGAGAAGTTCATGGGCGGTATCAAGGATATGAAGAAGCTGCCGGGCGCACTCTTCATCGTAGACCCCCGCAAGGAAAAGATCGCTGTAGCTGAGGCTAAGAAGCTGAACATCCCGATCGTTGCTATCGTAGATACCAACTGCGATCCCGATGAAGTTGACTATGTAATTCCGGGTAACGACGACGCAATCCGCGCTGTTAAGCTGATCGCTGGCACAATCGCTAACGCAATCATCGAAGGCAGACAGGGCGCAGATGATACAGCAGCTGAGGAAGCTCCTGCTGAGGTTGCTGAAGAAGCAGCAGCTGAATAAGTTTTTCTGAAAATTTGATCTGGAGGCGTTGAAAATGGCTAATATTACTGCAAAAGACGTAAACGAACTGCGTAAGATGACAGGCGTTGGCATGATGGACTGCAAGAAGGCTCTGACTGAGGCTGACGGCAACGTTGACGAGGCAATCAAGATCCTGCGTGAGAAGGGTCTGGCTACTCAGGCTAAGAAGGCTGGCAGAGTTGCTGCTGAGGGCATCGTTCTTGCAACAACAAACGCTGATGCAACTGTTGGTGCAGTTGTTGGCGCAGTTGTTGGCGCAGTTGTTGACGCAGTTGTTGACGCAGTTGTTGACGCAGTTGTT
>CALGTT010000364.1 GCA_937901485.1 uncultured Ruminococcus sp. | reverse complement strand
GGGGGAGTTTTTTGCAAAAAACGCCCCCTTACCTTTCGTTTTTTTTCGCTTTCCTTTCTGCGAACGCAGAAACAAAGGGGCTTTCTCTGGAAAATCCGCGCCATTTCTTCACTCCGCGATCAGCGAGATCCGCACATCCTCCTCCTGCCGGAACAGGTATGCATATGCCGTTGCATCAATGGGAGGATCGTTCCATACCGTGACCGTTTCGCTTTCCTGCGCAGGTGCGCCGAATTTTCCGGTCAGACGTTCCTGCCATGTGCGGTAGGCGGTGTCGTCATCATAATAATGCAGACTCGTCAGCCCCGTATCGCCAAAACTGAGCGTCACATCACAGGGCGTTTCATACAGGCGCACATCGTCATACTCCAGAAGCGTCAGGAGCTGTCCGTCCTCCGATACGCCCTCGTTTCTCTCCTCCAGCCGATAGCCCGACATCACCTGTTCCGCCGTCCCGATGCTGCTGTGCCACGCAAGCCCCAGCAATTCGGGGGCTTCGCTGACTGACGGCTCGTCCTCCGTGATCGTCAAAGCATTCCGGCATCCCGTCAGCAGTAACGCTGTAAGCAGTGCCGTGCAGCAGATCCGTTTCATCACAATCGCTCCTTTCTGTTTTTCTCACTGTCAGTATCGCCGGGTGTCTGCAAAATATACGAAACGGGCATTTTCGTCCCCCTTGAACCGACTCTCACCGGATTTGAAAAAATTTGCCGATCTGACAAAAAAGATATGGACAAAATAGATAAAATGTGCTATAATAATTATAACAAAAGATTACAAACTGTATAGCAGTGAAGAAAGGACATGATACTATGCGGCATGAAAAATCATGCGGGGCAATTGTATACCGGAAATCTCACGGAAATATCGAGATTTTGCTGATCCGTCACATCAACAGCGGGCACTGGTCATTCCCGAAAGGGCATGTGGAAGCCGGAGAAACGGAGGTCGAAACGGCGATCCGCGAGATCAAGGAGGAGACATCCATTGATGTGATCGTGGATTCCACCTTCCGCGAGACGGTTTCCTATTCCCCCAAGCGCGACACGCAGAAGGTCGTGGTGTATTTCATCGCCAAGGCGAAAAACTACGATTTTGTTCCGCAGGCAGAGGAGATCTCCGAGGTGCGCTGGGTGGACATCGGGCACGCGGCAAATCTGCTGACGTATGAGAACGACAAGAACATCGTCATCAAGGCGCGGCATGTGATCAAGAATAATGAGTTTTGATGGGAACAGCCTTTGATAAGGCTGTTTTCCATAAAGGAGCATCACCATGAAATTACCGGATTTTCTCAAAAAACTCTTTGACAGGGACGAGAACGCCCCCGTTCCCATGCAGTGCAAGCCCGATATTCCCCCGACCAAAAGCCTGCATGAGCCGCGTGTTCCGGCAAAAACCACAGAACCGGCGCGATTTGAGATGCGTGATCTTGACGATGCAAAGGCATTCTTCTTCTCGAACCGCTGCGGTGATCCCGACCGCATGGGCGGCAAATACGATGCCGCAGCGCTTGCCGCGTTCAACGCCCTCGCGGACAGAAATCAGCTGAAGCTCTGGTCGGAGGAATACTGCCTCGCACGGCTGCAAAGCATCATTGACGGCGATATCACGGACTGCCAGAAGAAGCTTAATGAGGTCATCGGTCTGCGCCGCTACTGGGGTTCGATCGCGGAGGATGGCTATATGGCGCAGTTTTTGCAGGCGTGGGAGGTCATCTTCGCGAAAGATCCGAACGCGGCGAAATACCTCGAATCCATGCGCACATGGCTGAAATTCGCCGATTACCGCAATGACGCGCTGTTTCGCTGGATGGAACGCGCGGAGCAGCTTCTGCGCACGGAGCGTCCGGAGGATTACGAGAAGGCGGGCTACAGCACCCCGATGTATGATTTTAAGGAGCAGATCCGGGAGCTGCGCGGTGCACGGCTGGAGCGTGAGCCGGTCGATGGCAGTGCTTTTCGTTTCGTCAGGATGCCGCAGGAGCTGGTGGACGCTGTATTCACGCAGTTCAGCGAACAATATGGCAATGACCCCGAAGCCCTGCGCTCGTCCTTTGCGGGGTTTCACTTCGGATTCTGCGTGCAGAACGCAGCATTTTACCTCACGGGCGCATCCGATGCGGCGGAAAGCTGGTCGCACCAGAGCTGGGATCACTACCACTTCCTGATCGTTTCTGAAGATTTTTCACAGACCGCACAGCTCGAATGTGTGCGTGAACAGACAAGCGGCAGATTTTTCCCGAAAGCTTGTCCGGACTGGCTGGATGCACAGGCGGTATCCGATGCCGTGACGCTCTACCGGAATCAGCCGGCGCGGAAACAATTTGAAGCGGAGCTTCGGCTGTTCCAGCCGCAGGTACAGCTCTACGATCTGCACGAGGAGGGAAAACAAGCACTGTACGCGCGTATCCCGAAGGTCTTTGACTATCTCAAGGAACGTCTTGCCGGCAATCCGCTGGCGGAAACGCTCGGACAGCTCATAGATTTCTGCGAGGAGTACGCGCCGGAATACAACGGTATGGAGTTCGGTGAGCCGGTACCGCAGGAGAGGATCGACGCGTGGGAACAGCGCAGGGGCATCACCCTGCCGGAGGACTACAAGCATTTCCTGCGCTTTGCGGACGGTGCATCCATCCCATCCTGTAACGCAGAGATCCGCGGACTTGATGGCATCTGTGACGCGCAGATCGACGAGTATCTGGAGGAGGGCTATCATTACATGGGCAGCATCATCGGCGACGGCGCGATGATCGTATTCCGTGCATCGGACGGCGCGATCTGCGAGGAGGATCACGGCGAGATCATGGAATTCGGCGGTATGACCGGACTTCTGGAATGGATCATGGATATGATATAAGGCGCGAGGCTTTGCATTTCATGCGGAGGAGCGGTGAGAATAGTGAATCGTAGTTTGTAAAAGCTAAAACTTGATGATGCTTCTTAACTTGAACAGATCGCAAG
>CALGTT010000363.1 GCA_937901485.1 uncultured Ruminococcus sp. | reverse complement strand
TACAGTGGAATTTTGTTTTCAACTTTGTGGAAGTTTGGGAGGACTGAATAGTTACGGAAAATCTTACTTTACCTCACTGTCGCTGCACTATGGCAGCCTGCACATTTCTGTGCAGTCGAGTTATAGACCCGTACATTCGCAGGTTTGTCAGGTATTCCTACCATTCTCACCATATATATTTTATAGACCCCCGACCTATGGGATACACCATTCACCTCTGAACAGCTTTCGTTCTGCATACGCAGGTTACGGTATCTCTCAGCCGACTTCACCGAGCTTCTGACAAAATCAGTTTCCCAATAATGCCAGTCGGAGTATCAGGGGAGGCGTTTCAGGGCGTTACACCTTCATTCCACCTCTCGGATTATCAGTTCTCCTAATAAGAAAACTGTCACGTTCTTTTATTAGTGCCTGACCTTTTCAGTCAGGAACGTGTCGCACTGCCGAATTCATCGCACATAAACATTACCCTCCGGTCAAGTGACCCGCCGTTCTCATCCGCAATCGTGAGGATCTCCCGATAAAGCTGCTGGAGCAGGAGACTCACCATGAAATATTTGGACTTATCCTCCTCCGGCAGGATAATAAAAATCGCCGATTTTTCGCCGCAAAACTGTTCTGCATCAATTGCTGTCCCGAAGCACAGCATCTGTTCCATCTCGGTATCAAGAAAGCTGTTCAGGCGGGACAATGCCGTACTCATGACCGACAGCATCGCCTGATCGGAGGAGTTGAGTGCCGCCCCTGCGAGCCACTTTGCCTTGTGTTCCGCTGGGAGCATCGCCATGAGCTTCTGGAAGTACATCTGTGGCTTCTGCTTCGGATTTGTTTGAAATTTCGCCAATAAATCCTGTATCAGCTTGAACACTGACACAATATGGCGTTCGTTTTTCTCCCCGAATTCCGCCAGCAGCAGGATCACGGAACTGAGCAGTCCTTCCGCTGCATCATAGAAAAATGCGTTCGCACCGTAGCCTGCGTTCTCGCCGCTGCTGCCGATGGCAATGATCGTTTTTGCTGTAATCTTGGCAAATTTCTCTGCCTTCGCCTTTGCTGACAGGTTGTACTTGTCCGCAAGGTACTCGTCCATGTACTTGTTCACGAGATGCAGGATGTTGTTCTCGTCCGAACGGGTCGGATTTCGCAGGTCAAGCACAGAAACATTGTACCCATAGTATTTTTTGGCAATTGTTCCGTAATTTCGAAAAATATCTCCCTTGCTATCGGTTGAAATGAACGACATTCCCGAAGCACAGGCAAGCTCGATGTTCGGATATAGGAAATACGACGTTTTTCCGACACCTGCGGCACCGATCATGAGCGTATGCACATCGCCGGTGTCCACCAATGCTACTGTGCGTTTCCCCTGACTGCGGCAACCCACCACCGTACCCTGCACAGCCGGAAGATTCTTCCCCTGCCGCCACTCCTCCGGCTCGAACAGCAGAGAAGAAAAAGCCCGATTTACTTCACGTTTCGTGGCAAATCTTGCTGTACCATGCTGACCGTTGCCAATTGTTTTTGACTGAATGCCATTGAGCGAATTCAAGTCCAGAACGTTCACAATGACCAGAAAAACTACAAATACAACTGCAAGTATAATAATTAACAAAATTTGTCTTTCATTCAAAGAAACTTCCCCTTTCTGAAAAAATTTTTCCTTTCTGCGATAATATATAAACTTAAACTGGATAGTTCTCTTTGCTGTGACTCTGTGTCACCACCCCTGTGACACCTGTTGTTCTGGCTCGTTCTCCAGTTCTTCATATGGCTCTGTGGAAATCTCCATGCTGCTCTGCGTTTCGCATCGAAGAGCACAGTCTGCCAGCTCATAGAGTAGCTTCGCCGTCTGAACGCACTGCTCCCTTGTTCGTGCATTCTGTTTGAAATCACGGAATACAGCCGAAAATGCGTCATTCAGATTATCCTGTTTCGTCTGCATTCTGCCCTTGTCCGTGTACGCCCGATACTGCTGGGAAAGCTTGGTTTTGAGTTTTCCGAACATTCCAGCGTCTCCCAGAAAATACGCCGAGCCGCTTAGAGCGTACTCGGCGAGGGTGTGATATTGTCCGCTTGCAAGGGCGGACTGGAGCAGAGAACGCAGGCGTTCCGGGGAGAATTTCCGCAGCTGAACCGCCTGCACCTGTGAGATATACGCTTCTTTCCTGCGGTGCGGCACAGCTGGCAGCGGCTGCACACCGTGCCGAGCCTTCAAGTCCTCATTGAAGTCCTTGTACTCCGGCAGGTGGCGGTAAATCCTCGTGTATCCGGCGTTTTTCAGCACATCCCGCAGTCTGTCCGCCGCATCCATGCCGCCTTCATCGTTGTCCGTACAAAGCACAATATCTGTGATGTGTGGATGTTCCTGCAAGGCAGTCAGAACAGCGTGTTCATAGACACCATTCATGGCAATATAGCTGTTGTTTTCCCAGTGTTTCGGGTAAAGTGTGAGGAAACTGAGCATGTCAATGGGGGCTTCAAACACATACAGCCGCTGCGACTCGCCAAAGTGAGCAAAGCTATATCTTGTGTCCGAGCCTTCACAGGTCAGCCGGAAACTGCTGCCGAATGTGACGGTTGACCGCTTGTGTGCCTGCCTCGGAACACCTGCACTGTCCACACCGACAAACACCGCATTATGATGCTCTTTATCCTCGTAGATCAGGCGTTTCCTTGCAAAATGCGTGATGATTTCGGGGGCAATGAATCGCTGCTTTATGAGGTAGGCATACACTCGATGCATATCCGAATTTGCCTCCGGCAGGCGGAATTCCTTTTTCTCTTCCGCCTTTTTGACGGGCGGAGGATGGGTGAGCGTCTGTACAGAATTGCCCAGAAGTGCCTGCATTGCGTCCTGAAAGCCCATTCCGTAGTGCTGCTGCATGAACCGGATCGGACCGCCGCCGACCTGATTCTTGTGGTCGAACCACTGCGAACCGGACAGCGTGATGCTGTCATGCTTGCCGCATTCGTCGTGGTAGACAAGCTTGTACTCCCGTCCGGCACGCTCCAGCGTTTCGCCCCGCATTCGCAGAAATTCCGGAAGATCCACGCTGTTGGCGGCGGCGATCTGTTCGGGGGTGTAGGGGATGTAGGGCATGGTGACCTCCTTTCTCTTTGACCTTCTGTCAAGAATTGATTTCTCTGAAATTTCAGCGTTTTGCCTTTGTCCCCATCGGGGGCAATGGCAAAACGGCTTGGGATTCCAAAGGGATCACATCCCTTTGGCAGGGGGTCATAGGGGGACAGAGTCCCCCTATCATATGCCAGCGATTTCCCAAACATACAGCGGACACGTCATGGAAAACAGCAGACAGCCGAAAACCACTGCGATCGGAACCCATTCAAATTGCCCGTGCTTACGATAGTCAAAATAGGCGGTGGAGATCTTCACAAACAGCAGAATCGCCAGAACTGCGTCAATAATGGGGAACACCACATTATTCACAATCGCCTTGATCTGCGTTTTTGCACTGTTCCAGGTGTTCGTCACCGGCGGCGAGCCGCCGCTGGCAATCGCCTCCCAATGCCTACGGCAAAGGTCGGCAAATTCTTACAAGGATT
>CALGTT010000362.1 GCA_937901485.1 uncultured Ruminococcus sp. | reverse complement strand
TCCTTCGCGGTCAGGGTCAGTTGCCAGATAAACGGTACCCGCAGCCTTGGATTTTTTCTTCAGATCTGCGATTACATCTGCGTTCTTGTCTTCCTTAGCATCATCAAATGTCCACTTGAAGTCGCCGCCGTTGACTCTGCCTGCCTTTGCTTCAACGATTGCCGGAACATCCTCAGCCTTGTCAACCGTGTAGCTGTACATATCGCTTGCGGTATCGAAGTTGCTGTAGCCTGCGCCGCCGTTTGCAGCCTTAACAGAGGACGGAACCTGCTCAGTTCTGGAGGAAGCCTCGTAGCAGTCAAAGCTTGTGCTGCCGGAGGTGTACGGAATGTAGGATGCTGCGCCGGTGATCACGTTGCCGTATGCCTTGATCATACCGCCGGCTTCACCGGACAGTGTGCTTTCCGTATCGGAACCCTGCTTGGAAATGATCATCGGCTTTGCGCAGTTTCTGAAGTAGTTGTTCTCTACAAATACGTCAGAATCCGTTGTAGAACCGATACCGTACTTTGCGTTGCCGTCGTAGTAGTTGTTGTAAACGTGAACAGTTGCAACTCTTACACGGGGATGACGGGAATCGGAGTGGTCATACCAGTTGTGGTGGTATGTGATATAATTAGAAGTATCGCTTGCATTTGCACCCTGCAGATTGCACTTTCCGCTGTCCCAGAAGTGATTGTAGGAATGGGTGATGTACTGGGACTTCTTGGTATCCAGAGCACCGTCGCCCTTTACCTGGTCAGCGTCAGAACCTGCATCACCATAGAAGAAATCGCAGTTGTGAACCCAGCAGTAGGTGTTGCCCTGCTGCAGACCGCAGTTATCGCCCTCATCACTGTTGCAGTTCATAAAGCCGAGGTTTCTGACTTCTGCATTCACACAGTTCTTCAGCACCAGACCGAAACCATTGAATGTTGCATCGTTGCCGATACCCTCGATGGTCATGCCTGCTGTCACTGTATCCAGAAGCAGATCGCCCTTTGTCAGTGTTGCGGGATCTGTGATGTTGCCGATGAAGCGGATTGCCATCGGTCTGGTTTCCTTGCCCTTCTTATATGCTGTAATGATGTTCTGAACGCCCTTGATTGTCTGCACGCCCTTACCGTCCGGATCAATGTCGGCAGTTACGGTGTCCTTGGTTGCGTTCGTTACATAGATGACAATCGCGTCGGACTTCAGTGTACCGTCTGCATTGTAAGCACCCATTGCCTTGCCCTTTGCAAATGCATAACCGCTGCGGTCATGCGCCTCGGAAGTAACCTTAACCTCAGCAGCCTTGGAAGCATCTTCCTTGCCGCTCACGATCGGCACGATCTTGATCGTGTGGCTGCCGGCTGTAACGCCGACCACATCTGCGCGGAAGTGGCTGGAGTACTGTCTTACCAGCATGGTGTCGATCTGTGCGCCGTCGCAGTATACGTTGTAGCCGGTTGCGCCGGATACAGCGGACCACTGTACATAAGCACCTTCCTGATAGCCTGCGCTCTCAGTGACTGTTACACTGCTTGTGCTTGCCATTGCCATTGTACCAGCGGCGGAGATCACTGCATCATTCAGATTGAGTGCTGCTGCACTCTGGGAATAAGAGGGAACTGCGGACACGACAGTTGCCAGTGCGATTACGGCTGCTGTCATCTTCTTGATCATACTCATGTTCATAGTGAATGACTCCCTTTCTATCGGACTTGCTCCATTGGCTCAACTTACAGTTTCATGCTGCTCGTTTTGGAGATGTCCTGTATTTGATGATTTAATTATATCACATCCTTCCAGAAATTACAAGTGGTATATTTACCAAATTATATTACAACGATTTAGTCGAAATGCACAAAAATGAGGTTCGCTTTTCGATTTTCTGAAATTTAAACGTTTAAGTAATTGGCTGTATATCGTGATATTTGCAATTCGATAAAAAACTTTCAACAACACATCATGTCAAAACACACAAATTCGGATGCAATCTGCACTATATTGCGGAAAATAAGTTGAGTTTAAAAAGTGCTAATTTTTAACTAAAATGAAAAGAAATTGACGAGAAATAGGAGAAAATAAACAATTCTGAATTGTCCTGTAAGGTGCGGCTGCTGTCATGAATAGCAATATTTTTAACGCCAAAAAGTATAAATTGCAGTGAAATATACAGAATGGCGTAAAGAAAATACAAAAAAACGACCAAGCTTAACACTTGGTCGTTTTGTGTGGATCGGATCAGTTTTCTTCACTTTCGCTCTGGGAGACAGCAGCAGGAGCTGCGGCTCTCATTGTTTTCAGAACGGAAAGCTTTTCAGTGATCAGCCCGCGCAGCTGCGGAATGCAGAGCAGAAGACTGAGCAGCAGTGCCGCAATGGAGATCGTGACACCGAGTCCGAGCGTTGGAACGTGGTACTTAAATTCGAGTGTGTGTGTACCCTCCGGTACGATCATGCAGATCAGGTTGCCTGCCGCGAGCTTGGTTTCGACCTGCTTGCCGTCGCAGTATGCCTTCCAGCCGCCGTCCTGCGGAATGGTCGTCATCACAAGCTGGCTCTGCGGCAGGTCGATCGTGCCCCAGATCTTCGTGTTTTTGAATTTCTCCACCTGCATCTGTGATGCGGAGAGCTTTTCATAGACACTGTTCCACTTCGCTTCATCAAACCGATACATGTTCATACCCGCGCAGCCGAGCTGGATACCGTTCACCTCTGCGGTGATCTGTACCTCCGTACCAGCGGCAAGTCTGCCGAGGTAGTAGAATTTCTGCGAACCTGTGTCAATATTGCGCACCTGATCGCCCCATGCTGCCGTGAGCGTGCCGGCTCTGAAATTGTGCTCAACATAGAATGCACCGTCCGTTTCACAGCGGTAGGTGTAGTGGAATTTTACCGGCAGCGAACCGTCGATCGTGTGGAAATAATTCTGATTCCAGTTCGCGCTTTCTGAAAGCGTTGCGTTTTCGTAGGTAAATGCGGCCGTATTCATTTTCTGGAATACATTGACCTCCTCGCCCGCGAGCGCATTGACAAGCGTGTTCTGGTTCTGGATGGCACGGATCTCGTCGGTGATCTCCAGAGAGAGCACGTTTTCCGATACGGGATAGGCAAGGGACAGTGCAGTGGTATTCTCCACGATATCGCAGACCTCATCCTTTTCGATGACCTCCGCGCCGGGGAGCGAATTCAGATTGCGCGAATAGTCGATGAAGTACCTCACGCCGAACAGACTGTTCTGTACAGGGGATGTGATGTTATACACACTGCTTACCTTGTCCGCATATACACGGTTGCCCATGTAACGCAGGAACTTGAAGGTCTCGCCGCGCATTGTGGATGAATAGTAGCCCATACCGTGATAGTTGCCGATCATGGACGGGTTGAAGGTGTAGCCTCCGTTGGCTTCCGTTCGGAAAAAATCATCGTCGCCGCACGCCCACTTTGTACCGTAGGTACTCTGCTTGATGGTATTTTCGGTGAATGCTGTGCCGTCGCTGACGCGTGTACCGCCTTCTTCAAACTGGGAAACCTTGACATAGCTCAAGCCGCTGTCCGTGATGCAGAGCATCGCCAGTGCAGTTGCGCAGAGCATGGAGATCGCTTCAAACGGAACGCGTGCAAGACGGGAATCCGGATTTTCTGCCGAATGCCTGCGGAGCATTTCCAGAATGACTGTCAGCAGGATCAGCGCAGCAGAGATTGCCAGCAGAATGAGGTAGATCTTGCGCACCTGCGCCTCTGCCTGACCGCCGATGCCGCGCATGGCGATGTAGACGGCAAAGAAACCGATCGTCAGACCGCCGATGGTGCGGGGGAGTGACAGCCCCTTGATCTGAACAAAGGCTGTGCAGATCAGCAGTACCACGAACAGCGAGAACAGGAATGTCCATCTGCCGGGGAGCTGGTTCGGGAAATGGAGGCCGTGCCACATAAAGTCAAGGAAATTGCAGTTCAGGGACAAGCCGAGGAATGCAAGCACTGCGCCATTGACCACCCTCTGCACTGCAGGGATGCGCTTGTTCAGGAAATACAGCGGGAGCAGGATGAATGCGATCATGCCGACGGAAAGGTTCGCGCCGGTATATTCCACATAAAGCGGCTGCTCGGAGAGCATGTTTTTGAAGATGTAGGAAAGATTGCCGTACCACTTCAGCTTTTCAGGAAACTCTGCTTCGGATGCGATCGTCAGGCTGACTGCCTGTGCGATCGGCAGGATGACGGGCGCGGAGAGCGCACCGGCAAGCAGGGAAGAAACGGAGAAGCGTCCGGTCATCAGACCGAGATCCTTCAGACCGCCGAGGCGGTATCTGCCCTCTGCATTTTTGCCGATGGAGAGCATGGGGAGTGCCTGTGCCGCAAAATAGAGACAGCAGAAAATGCAGACTGCAAAGCCGATGTAGAAGCTCGAACAGATGGTCAGTGCAAGTGTCAGGATGTACATCAGCGGCTTCTTCTCATGCAGCATCCGCTCCATGCCGATGAGGACGAGCGGTGCGTAGATCAGGCTGTCCGTCCACATGGGCTGGGAGAGAAACGCCAGCATATAGGCACAAAGCGCGTATGCGGACGATGCGCCGATAAGGAAAAGTGAAATGCTCTTTGTCTTGTAGCGCAGGAACGCCAGACAGGATGTTCCGGCAAAGCCGAGCTTGAGCAGACAGATCCAGTTGATGTAGTACACCAGCTTGTCCAGCGGAACGAGCCGCAGCGGAAGCAGGAAAATACTGTTGCAGTAGTAGGCACTCTGCGCCCAGTTATTGTAGCCGAATGCACCGTTCCAGGAATAGAACAGATCTGCCAGAGTTTCTCCCTGTGCAAGCTGTGCATACATCGGCGCGTACTGTCCCCAGAGGTCCATGCAGAGAACGGATTTCTCCCCGAACGGGGCAATTTCCTTCACCTTGTACATGAGCAGACCGATGGCAGCCGGGATACAGAACGCCAGCACATAGGCAGCAATAGTCATCAGCAGCGGGAATTTCTCCTTATCTGCCGGTTTTTCGTCGCCGCCGGAAGCCGCTTCTGCGGAAGGCTCTGCCTGTGATTCCGCTGCGCATTCATCGGTGACGGGATCTTCAGCAGGAATCTCCTCCGGCATCAGCTCCGGCTGTGGATTTTCTTTTTCCATAATATCCTCCTATTCTATTTTAAAGTTGCAATTATAGCATCTTTGCAAACAATCAAAGACACTTAATCATTATAACATAAAAAACCGGATTTGGCAAGCCTTTTCCGGTATTTTCTGAACTATGTGCAGGATTTTGCGCATTGCCTGCAAAAAAGCAGAGCCTGCGCACGCTTATGCGCAAGCTCCGCATGTTCAGAAAACATGTTATTCTGTCATGACCGTTTCCAGAACGACCGTGTCCTTATCAAGCTTTGTGCCGTCTGCAGAAATGTGATCATAGACCTGCAAAGCCACGCGTGTGACTGCCGCAGGAAGCTCCACAGTGATCGTGACTGTGCCGTTTTCATCAAAGACATGACTGCCGAGCGAGATCTGTTTCCACAGACCATTCTTGCCGGTTTCCGTATTCACCGCATTCGGATCCCAGTAGCCCCAGCCCATGTTCAGCTTGTTTCCGGCAGCTCCGCGCAGATGGAACGTCACCGTCCTGCCGCCGAGACCGTCACACATGCGCCAGTTTCCGGCTGATTCTTCCTTGTATGTCACAGACATCCGCGGCTTTTCCTCCGCGCCGTCATGCAGTCTGCGCTTGAGCAGGCAAAGGTCAAATGCGTCCAGTACTTCATCCTCCGAAAGATCGGCATTTTCAGCCGAAATATGTCCCGTGCTCCTGCCCAGCACATGATCCTGCAAACGCCGCACATCCGTGCTGTCAAGCAGACTGTCCTCGTTGGCATCGCCCGCAAGCAGGAAGCTGTTCGGCTGTAACACAAGGTTGCCGTCAACAAAGGCATCCGCCGGCTCTACCGTATTGCGGAACACATAGGTTTCGCAGTTCCACGCCTTGAACAGATAGCAGTCAGCTGTGTCCAGATACACCGTGTTGTCGTAGATCAGGTTTTTCTGCCCCCAGCCGTCAAGCTGAATACTCGCATCGAATGCACCCAGCATCTCCTCACAGCCATTGCGCCAGCCGGTATTATTGCGGACGATGCAGTGGTTGCCCTTGACCTCCACAAAGCTGTTGCCGCCGTTCTGCCCCTTTATGCCTGTGCCGTCAAAGGTGCAGTACTCGACCAGATTGCCGATGGTATATTCCTTGATGTCCACATGGTCTGCGGCGATATTCGGTCCGAATTTACAGCTGCGCACGGTATTGTAGTGACATTCGTGGCCGTAGTCCTGCGTATTCTTGGCACTGCCGAGGTACACGCCGGATATTTGGTTGGAATATGTGACGTATGCTCCGGATTCAATGACAACCGT
>CALGTT010000361.1 GCA_937901485.1 uncultured Ruminococcus sp. | reverse complement strand
GGGCAAAAGGGAAAAATCCGTGTGCCCGGGGTGTGGCAGTTACAGGGGTATGATAAGCCTCAGTACACCAATGTGCGCTTTCCCATTCCCTACGATCCGCCCCATGTGCCGTGGGACAATCCCTGCGGGTTGTACACCCGCACCTTCGACTGGGCGGCAGCGGCCGGCGAGACCGCCACGCTGCACTTTGAGGGCGTGGACTCCTGCTTCTATGTCTGGCTGAACGGCCACTTTGTCGGCTACAGCGAAGATACCTTCACCCCCTCCGACTTTGACCTGACCCCTTACATCCGGGAAACCGGCAACCGGCTCGCCGAATGCCAGTGTTTTAATGATGATGACAACGCACATGATGAATGCCACCAGACAGCTGATCACACCCAGCAGGGATGCCAGTGCAAGCGGTGCTGTGGAGAATGCGAAAATGCCCTCCAGAGAGTAGCGGAACAATCCCCAGAACGACCAAGCAGTCGTGCCGGCTGCACGTTCCACGTTCTCATATTCAATGTAGCGCACCTTGAAGCCAACCCAGCTGAAAATACCCTTGGAGAAGCGGTTATACTCCTTCATGGAAAGAATGGCATCGACCATCTGTCTTGTCATGAAGCGGAAATCCTGTGCACCGTCTACGATCTCGGTCTGGGAGATCTTGTTCATGATCTTATAGAATGTACGGGCGAACGCAGAACGGATCTTGGATTCGCCCTTTCTGCTGACGCGTCTTGTTGTCGCGCAGTCATATTCGCCGTCCTTGACATAATTATACATCTGCGGCAGGAATGCCGGCGGATGCTGGAGATCTGCGTCCATGACAACAACATAATCGCCCTTTGCATTTTCGAGTCCGGCAAACATACCTGCTTCCTTGCCGAAATTTCTGGAGAATGAAATATAGCGCACTCTTTGATCTTTGAGTGCCATCTCGCGCAGAATGGGAAGTGTCTTGTCCTTTGAACCGTCATCAATGAACACCAGTTCAAAGGTCAGGTGGGAATGCTCCGTCCGCATCTGATCCATGATCTTCTGGATCTCCTCGTAGAACATGGGCAGAACTGCCTCCTCATTATAGCACGGAACAATGATTGAAATTAAACTCATTTTAGACTGCCTCCTTTGTCCATACCAATACATTATAATGATACTACATATTTACAAATAATGCAAGAGTTTTTTTGCGGATATTTCAAAAAATTTTCTCACTGCATTTTGGAAATCGAATTTCATCCCAAATATGGACATATTTTTTTCAACACGTTTTTCGTGATTTTTCACAAATTTCTAATTCTCGTCCCTTCTGTACGTTTCTTCGGGCGATTCCGGAAAAGTGCGGATGAGCATGGCAGTCTGATCCTCCGCTTTCTGCCAGCCGGCGGACTCGTAGAAATGCACGCGTTTATCGGGACAAACCAGAATTTTTCTGCTGAAGGACTGGTAATGCTCCAGCATCATCCGCACGAGGGTTCTGCCGATCTCGCGGTGCTGCATTGCCGGATGCACCAGCAGATAGGGAAAATACACATTCATCCCGCCGTCGGAAACCGCGGACATCAGTCCGGCAAGCGGCACTTCCTCTGCATGGGCAGTCAGAAGCGTTTCCGAATGCATGAGGGCATGGTAGAGCTGTTCGGGGTATCTGCCGGATTCCCAGTCCACAGCAAGGAAAAGCTCCCGTGCCTGTTCCATGGTAAACTGGCGGTCAAAGCTGTATGTGATCATCTTGTTTCATCTCCATATACAAATTACCGCCCCGACAAAGGGCGGTAATATAGTATATCTGATTGTATGCCGGATTATTCGCCAATAATCGCTGCAACAGCACTCTCAATTTCCGTGCATTCATGCAGCTCGATGACACCCATATCCACCTGCTTTGCAAGCTCCGGACTGAACGGAAGCTGTGCAAGCAGCGGAATACCGAATTCCTTGGCAACCTCTGCGGTATGGCTTTCGCCGTAAACATGAATCTTCTTGCCGCAGTCGGGACATACTGCATAGCTCATGTTCTCGATGATACCGAGAATCGGGATATTCATCATGTTTGCCATTTTCACAGCCTTCTGCACGATCATGGAAACCAATT
>CALGTT010000360.1 GCA_937901485.1 uncultured Ruminococcus sp. | reverse complement strand
GATCTCCTTATCCTGAATGGGCGATATCCGGTGGTTGATCATCTCCACCTTTTCCGGAATGATGTCCACTGCCCGTACGGTATGATGCTGGGAGAGCAGTACGGCAATGCTCAGTCCCACATAGCCCGTTCCGGCGACAGCGATCGTATATTTCTGCTCCATAGATTTGACCTCCGTTAATAAGTTTTCTGATTTCTGACAAGTTCCCGCAGATGGGCAAAGGTCTTTTCCTCGCCCTCCTCTGCCAGCATTTGCAGGAGCGATTCCAGCAGCATTGCAGTATCCGGATGGATCATTCTGCGCTGCTTTGCCTTCTCAAAATAATCAAGGGGATCCCTGTCCTGATAGTGTTCGCCGTTGTAGATCTTACACGCTGCCACACGGTCGCAGAACATCTCTGCCACAAAGCGCAGCGGCATTTTGACAGGCTCCAGCTTACCGCTCTGTGTACAGTAATCCGTCCAGTATTCAAAGTGATGGCGGTTGCGCCCCTTGTGATGCATCCAGGCGGCAGAATAGCCCTTTTCAATGCGCTCCTGTTCATTGGGGCTGCGCGTCCCCTGATAGTATTTCACGCCTGCGAAAAACTCCGCAGGGGTATATTTTGACAGATCATGTCCCAGTCCCTGCCAGAAAATGCCGGCTTTTGCACAATGCCGGATCACAGCGTGGCGGTGACGGGTAATGGTGCGGAAATGTCCGAATAAGTTTTTGATTTTCATAGCAATTCCTCCAATGCTTTCATTATAGCATATTTTGCAGGGAATTGCAAGACCTGTGCAGATATGGAAACGCCCCCGTCATGCAGAAAACGGGGGCATGTTTCACTCAGCTTTTGGCTCTTTCCACCGAAATGACACCCTTGATCTTGCGGATGCTTTCGAACACAGCGGTGAGCTGGGACTTATTGACGATCCTGATGGACGCGGAGAATACACCGTTGCCGTTTTTCAGGATATGGGACGAGGAGTGGATGATCGGGATACGCGCTTCGGTGAGGATGGCAGAAATGTCATAGACCATGCCCACACGGTCATGTGCAATGACCTCGATATTGGTCTGCATTGCCGCGTCCGAGGTATCCGTCCACTGGATCTCCACCCAGCGTTCCTGCTCCTCAGGGATGTTGCGCGAGAGCATGGAACGGTAGTTGATACAGCTTGTGGTGTGCACGGAAATGCCGTGCCCCCTCGTGATGAAGCCGATGATATCGTCACCGGGGAGGGGATTGCAGCACTGTGCGAACTTCACCGCACAATCGCTGATGTCATCGAGAATGATCGGATTTCTGACAGCGTGGCGCACGGGCTTGATGATCGGCTGATCCTCCGGCTCACTGTCATTTGTACAGTACTGGCGGTGGTAGATGTCCTTCCAGCGCGGCAGAAGCTTGGAGATCACAATGCCGCCGTAGCCGATGGAGGCGAAGAAATCCTCCAGCGTGCTGCAATTGTGACGCTTGAGATCATCCGCAAGGAACTCCTCCAGCTGCTCCTCCGTAATGCGGATGCGGCTGCGCTTGAATTCCTTTTCAAGCATACTCCTGCCCGTGATAATGTTCTCCTCGCGGCGTTCCTTCTTGAACCACGAACGGATCTTGGACTTTGCCTCGTTTGTTTTGGCGATCTCCAGCCACGCGCGGTTCGGGCCTTTCTCCGGATCCTTGCTTGTCATGATCTCGACGATCTGTCCGGTCTGCAGCTCATAGTCCAGTGGTACGATCCTGCCATCCACTCGCGCTCCGATGGTCTTATGTCCGATCTGCGTATGGATGCGGTAGGCAAAGTCAATGGCAGTCGAGCCGGTCGGCAGTGCGATGGTATCGCCCTTGGGAGTCATGACGTAGATATCCTCCGGCGCGATGTCGTTCTTGATGATGTTGACGATCTCCTCCACATCGTCCGAGGACTGCTGCAGCTCCAGAGCCTGACGGATCCACGACAAACGCTGGTCCATTCTGTCCTCACGGGTGACACCCTCCTTGTACTTCCAGTGCGCCGCAATGCCGTATTCCGCCGTCTGGTGCATATCCCAAGTGCGGATCTGCACCTCGAACGGGATGCCCTCACGTCCGAGCACGGTGGTGTGCAGGGACTGGTACATGTTGGATTTCGGAGTGGAAATATAATCCTTGAAGCGATTCGGCAGGGGACGGTACATCTCATGGATCACACCGAGCACAGTGTAGCATTCGGGCACGGTGGAAACGATGATGCGCACCGCGTATTTATCGTAGATCTGGTCGTATTCCTTGTGCTGTACGAAGATCTTGCGGTAGATGCTGTAATGGCTCTTGACTCTGCCCACAATCTCAGGCTTTGTGATGAAGGATTCGCTTTTCAGACGCTCAGAAATATGCGCTTTGATGTTGGCAATGAATTCCTCTCGCTCCTCGCGCTTCATCTCCAGAATCTGCTCTACCTCCGAGTAGGCGTAGAAATCGAGATAGCGGAACGCCAGATCCTCCAGCTCATCCTTGACCGCACGGATTCCCAGACGGTTTGCCAGCGGTACATAGATATGCATGGTTTCATCGGCAGTGGAACGCTGCTTGTGCGGCGGGCGGAATTGCAGTGTGCGCATATTGTGCAGGCGGTCGCAGAGCTTGATGATGATAACACGGATGTCCTGCG
>CALGTT010000359.1 GCA_937901485.1 uncultured Ruminococcus sp. | reverse complement strand
ATTCTTCCCAGTTGACAGCAAAGCAGGGGTCTTTGTAGGAGCTTCCCTCCGTTGCCTTGATAAAGGCAAAGGTAATATTCTGCTGTGCGATCACATCCCACTGGATCTCCCCCTGATAGCGTGAAACATCCACACCATTGACGGGGTATTTGTCAGGGTCGGGGACATTGAGCACAAGCTCTCCGGTATAGACGCGGTAGGCAGTAATGCCGGAGATAATACAGGTTATCAGCACTGCCACCAAAAGCAGTGCGCCGATAATTCTACGGTAGGCAATTCGTCGTTTCTTCATCAATCCTCCTGAATATCGCCCATGACGATACCTCTGCCATTGGTTGCAAAGTAAACCCTGCCGTATACTCTGCCGTCACCGGTAATGGCTGGTGAAAGGTTGCCGAACAGGTGCTTGTCGTCATTGAGGCGAACCCATGACGCGCCCTTGTCCGTGGAACGATAAATGCCGCTGCCCTGTTCACCGGCACTTCCCATTGCATAGACAACAGGTTCATCGCCCTCCTTTTGCGGAGCACCGAATCCAATCGCGCTGAATGCCGTGCCCTCTATCTTGGTAAAGGTACTGCCGCCATCCTCGGAACGCATGAGCAATGTGCCGCTGCGAATCCAGAGATGCCCCTCCTTGTTCATGACTGTGCAAAGCTCCGCATCCTCTGAAAGCAAAGTGCTCGTGGAGTGGAAACTTGCGCCGCCATCCTCGGAGATGTGGAGCAGACCGTTGTAATTTGCATAGAATTTCTGCGGATCGACTCTATCCGCTGCCACTTTCGCGCCCATGCCCAAGCCCTTTGCATAGAACCAGCCGGCTTGTGCTGCGTCATAAAGGTAGACCTTTCCAGAACCCTGCGGCATCCAGAGAAAACGGCTGCCATCGGCTGCCATGGCGACTGTACCGCCGCCCATATGCTCCGGTGCGCCGGCATCCTGCCAGCTCTTTCCGCCGTCCATGGTAAACCAGACGGGGGAAGCGTCCTGATAAACGGTAAAGACCGCACACGCGGCATTCTGATAGGCTGTATCCAGTGCAGCCGGTGCCGCATTGCAGACAGCTCCCATAAAATGGTCGTTGTCCGGCGGCTGCGTCACATCCAGATGCGCACAGCCCGTCAAATCGCCCATGATGGAATAGAGATGGG
>CALGTT010000358.1 GCA_937901485.1 uncultured Ruminococcus sp. | reverse complement strand
TGAACGAAAAGGGGGAGATGTCTGTGTTTATTAGACAGAAGGCTTTTACAGGTGAAAACAAGCTTCTCAAGGGAGCTTTACATTGCCACACAACACGCTCGGACGGTAAGGTTACACCCGAAGATGTTATCCGTATGCTTAAGGATAACGGATACGATTTTATGGCAATCACCGACCATAACATATATAACTACAAAAACTATGCCGAGGATGTGGAAATAACTATCATTCCCGGTATGGAGGTTGACAATACTTTTGAAAGAATCAAGGGCTTCCGTACCTTCCACCACGTGTGTCTCGGACCCGACGATGAGACAAGCAGGACCAGAGGTTTCCCAACGGAAATGCAAAGGATCAGTTTGAGTATCAGCCGTATCTTGACGAAATCCACGCCAATAATAACATAACCTTCTACTGTCATCCCGAATGGAGCTCAACTCCTCCGAGATATTTTGACAAGCTTAAGGGCAATGTTGCAATGGAAATCTGGAATTCGGGCGGAGCAGACGAGAATTATATGGATACCAACGCTCTTTACTGGGACGATCTTCTCGGTCAGGGAGTAAGGCTCTGGGGCGTTGCTACCGATGACGGACATCAGCCCCACCACCACTGCAAGGGCTGGGTCAGAGTCCGTGCGGAAAACAACATCAACTCCATCCTCGCGGCGCTGAAGGAAGGCAAGTTCTACTCCTCCTGCGGTCCCGAGATCCACGACTTCTGGGCAGATGACGAAGATGATGCCACTAATGATGTTTGTGATCATGATTAATCTACATGGCGCGTTGGCGTTTTATTATTTCCTCAGTAATGTGCTGAATTTCGTCCTTGCACGGACTTGGGCTGCGGAACGTCAGCGGTACGGGATTGCGCGCAATGCCGGCAAAGGCTTCGCGGAGCCGTTCGCCGATTTGCGGTGCATGAGCAGGGCCGACATGGTAAATGCGCACAACAGCCTGTTCAAGGAGCTGACGATAGACAGCATAAACGGACTGGGGTGTGAGCTGTTCCACATCCTCCTTAGTGCCGTCCGTCGGGTAGGCATACGGCTCGCCGTCAAATGCAGCTGCCGCCGCACGAGTCACGGCATAGGAACGCTTGTCATTGATTTCCGCTTCGATCGCGTCAAGCAGATCCTGCTTTTCAATGCGGAAATCCGTTTCCGAGAATGCGTCATTTTCCGTATTTGGTGCAAAGAGGCAGCCGAGCAGAAGTTCCGTTGCCTCTGCAAGCAGATCCTCCTGATTCAGTGCATAGCGATTATCAATTACGCAGGTAGACAGTGTGATCTGCATCATATCTCCATGCTTACCGCTGCCGCCTTTCAGGGACGCACCGTACATACTGCTGAGCTTGCGGCTCATGGCATTGATGGACGGATACGCCTTGCTTGTAGAGGACAGCAGTGCCTGCAGCAGGGAATAGGCAGAATTATGTGCCTTGCCTGCCGGCATCATAAAAATCATTTCGATTGTATTGGTTTTGAATTTCGGTTCAGCGATGGAAATAAAATCCACGCCCTTGCCGATGTTCAGTTCCATTTCATTCAAAGACGTTCTCTCCTTTCTTGGTTAAATATGCAGGCGGAGGGTACATAGTACCCTCCTGCTATAGCTCCTCCCGCTGGGGCAATGTCATCAGCTTAAGTGCTTCAAAAGGCGAAAGCCTTTGCCGGTGCGGAGCACCGGCGCAATCTCCCCCCCTTGGAGAGGGGCAGGGGCAATCTTTGCACAGTTTTCCTAAAGCTGATGACATATTTCCTCTGGGAGAGGGATTGGGGCAGCT
>CALGTT010000357.1 GCA_937901485.1 uncultured Ruminococcus sp. | reverse complement strand
GCCCTGACATTTTGCGGAGCTATCGCTCCGTGTTTGATTTCAGGCTTTTCGACAGACTAAATCCCCCTTCAGACAGATCCGAAGGGGGAATTTAGTATTAAACATTCTGCGTTTGCGCAAGGCTGGAGTAGTAGTTGCTCAGGTATTGCGCAATGACGGAAATCAGCTGCTTGGCTTCGGATACACGCGCCTCATTTGCATAAATACCGGCAGATGCTTCCTGCGCCGCAAGCTGTGCATGATTGACTGCTGCCTGCATCTTTTCTGCCTGCTTGCTGCTGTAAAGTGCCTTGGCAAGCTCCAGATGCGCAATGCTGTGCATCGCGTGAAGCTCGTCGCCAATTGCCCCCTCCGCATTTTCTACCAATAATAACGCCGAATAATCTCTCTCTTTTAATAATGTCTTCGCTCTGCCAAGTACTGAAACCGCTTCCGGCTCAATCGGGCCTCCCTGATCTGCCAATAAACGTTCCATCGGAATCTCCAGTACTCCTGCAAGATATTCCAGCGTCTTCATGGACGGCGTTGCACTTCCGCTTTCGATCTGACTGAGCATGTTCCTCGTAATGAAATCCCCGACTACATCACTCTGTGTCATTTTCTTCGCAAGCCGCGCTGCTTTTAATCTTCTGCCAAGTTCTGCGTTATCCATAGGTTCATCTCCCTCCGTGTAAATTGTGTTTACTATATCATAACATATCTTGCGCAAAAATGCAAGTCTTTTTTGAAAATTTTTTTGAAAAATTGGAAGGAAATTTTTTCAGAATGTCAAAAAAGGCTTGAAATCGACGTTTCTCGTCGTCATTTACCCAAAAATATTTAGTAAATCTAATCGTTCCTCTCCCTTTTATGTCCAACCCTGTAGACTGTACTGTGCTACTACGAAAAAGAATTTTGATAATTTAGTGAAAAAATTATCAAAAACCCCTTGACAAACCAATCAAAATGCGGTATAATAATTTCAGTAAATAAAATTTACACGACATGCAGCTCCAGTGG
The DNA here is from genome assembly GCA_937901485.1 of uncultured Ruminococcus sp. Taxonomy (GTDB): domain Bacteria; phylum Bacillota; class Clostridia; order Oscillospirales; family Ruminococcaceae; genus UBA3855. The sequence goes on along the minus strand of CALGTT010000357.1, from coordinate 772 downwards.
GAGCGCACAAAAGGAATTCTCTGAGAAAGGAGGACAAGAGAAATTATGCAAGCATGGTGGGATAATCTCAGTATAGTCCTGCAAGTGCTCTACTGCATTGCCATTCCATCCACGTTGATTCTGGTGCTCCAGACGGTACTTTCCATGATGGGCGGTGACGCGGACGGCGGTATTGATGTTTCGGATACATCCGGACTCGACTTGTCAGGCGATGTGGATGTAGATGTTGCATTTGACGGCGATGCGGCAGTGGACACGGTCGTGGACGGCGGAAATCCTGCGGATTTCGGAAACATCCGGTTCCTGACGCTCCAGACAGCTGTGACATTCCTGACCGTATTCGGCTGGGTGTCGATCGTCTGCGTCAACAATGGTCTTGCAACGCTGCTCAGTATTCTGATTGGTATCATTGCCGGTCTGATCATGATGTATGCAGTTGCTAAGATCGTGCAGATGTCTGCAAAACTTGCAGAGGATGGAACGCTGAATCTGAAAAACGCCATCGGCGAAACCGCTACTGTGTATCTGACTGTTCCGGCAAAGGGTGACGGTGAAGGCAAGGTTACAATGCAGCTGCAAGGCAGGTTCTGTGAGATTGCTGCTGTGAATGGCGGTGATTCTCCGCTGGAAACCGGTACGCAGGTATTGGTAACTGATGTTCTCGGCGATTCCCTTGTGGTGGAAAACACAGTGGACTAAGTCTGCTGTAAACGGAATGGTATAGCCGTTCCGGAGTGTACATGACATTATAATAAGGAGTATGAGAGATGGA
>CALGTT010000356.1 GCA_937901485.1 uncultured Ruminococcus sp. | reverse complement strand
GGCACCATGGACACGATGCCGCAGCCGATATCCACAAACGCGCCGAACGGCTCCAGATGCGTCACTCGTGCATCAATGATATCACCGGGCTGGAGCTGGGAAAGAAAACGCTCCGTGCACTGTTCCTGCACCATACGGCGGGACAGCACAGCGATCTGCTCGCCGTTTTCATCCATCTCAATGCGCAGGACGCGAAAGCACACGGGCTTGCCCACGCGGGCGATCAGCGCAATGTCGCGCAGCTCCCCCTCCGCAATGCCCAGCGCACCCTCCTCACGCGGGATCATGCCGCGCATACAGGGCAGGCTGACCCAGAGATTATGGCTGCTGTCACACATGGACACGCGTGCCTCCAGAATGCGTCCGGTCGCCTGCGCCTGCAATAAACCCTGTACGCTTGCAAGTGCGGCTCTGTTTTCAGGGGTGTCAAGCAGTGCACCCTCGGGCTGATAAAAAGTAGTCATCATTATTTTAACCTCCGATGTGTTATTTGGGGAACGTTTCTGTTCCAACTCATCCTATGCGGCTCGCGGAGCGAATAGACCATCCGCCGTCAGAATCCATTTGGTACTTCCGTTCTATTTTTATGCTACCATATTCCGGCGCAATTGTCAAGAGCAGAATTTGTCACATTTTCTGTGTTTTCAGAGATTTATTCAGATTTTCGGATATTCTGAGCACCTGCGGCAAGCAAGAGCGAATAGACCTTTTCAGATGTTCCGGCATCACAGATGATCTGCAAACGAGCTGTGCGCCGCAGCGCAGGCTCCGGGATGATATCATCGCTGATCTCCGAAACCATCACGGCGGTGGCATAGTTCTGCATCCGCATATTCGCCGGCAGCATCGTGAACCTCTGATGGTTCACAGGGTTATCCGTCACCCTGCCCAGTGCCTGCACCATGATCTTCCGGATGCCGTCCGCGCTCCGGCGGATCCTGCCTGCTGTAAGCTCCGCAAGCTCGATCGCTTCAAATTCTCCTTGTATTCTGCAAAGTTCCATCGTAGTTTTCCTCACTTCATCATAGTTCTAAACATGCATTTTCATCACCCTGCATAGGATGGGAGTGCCTTTTTTATCATTATTGAACAAAATCGAAAAAATATGAAAACTAAATATTGCCTTTTCCTTGAAAATGCGGTATAATATAATGTGGCTGACTATATTGTATTAGGAGTGAATGCAGGATGGATATCCGGCTCAATGATCTGCTGCTGATGAAAAAACAGCACCCCTGCGGCTCGCGCGAAATGAAGGTGCTGCGCACCGGTATGGACTTTCGTCTTCGCTGTATGGGCTGCGGCAGAGAATTCATGATCCCGCGGCATAAAATTGAAAAGCATATCAAGCAGGTGACGCACAGTGATGATCCGGATGTGCAGCTCTGATAACTACGGCATGATAAGAGAAAGGTGATTTTCCGATATGTTCGAAAAGCTTTTGCAGATGGAACAAAGATACGATATGATCAATGAACAGCTCTCCGATCCGGAGGTCATCGGCGATCGTGAAAAATATACTGCCTTCATGAAGGAATATAAGAGCCTTACTCCCATTGTGGAAGCCTTCCGTGCATATAAGGCGACACAGGCAGAATTGGATGAGGCAAAGGAGCTGCTTGCAGACGGCGGTCTGGATGCGGAGCTGAAGGAAATGGCACAGCTCCAGCTTGAGCAGGCAAAGGAGCTTCTGGAGGAACAGAACCAGCAGCTCAAGATCCTGCTGCTGCCCAAAGACCCGAATGATGATAAAAACGTCATCATTGAGATCCGCGGCGGCGCGGGCGGTGAGGAGGCTTCCCTCTTTGCCAACTCCCTCTACCGCATGTACAGCATGTACGCCGAGGCGCACCGCTGGAAGCAGGAGGTGCTCAGTGCAAGCCCGACCGAGCTTGGCGGCTACAAGGAGATCAGCTTTTCCATTGAGGGCGAGGGCGCATATTCGCGTATGAAATACGAAAGCGGCGTGCATCGTGTGCAGCGCGTGCCGGAAACGGAATCACAGGGACGCATCCACACCTCGACAGTAACGGTTGCGGTTCTTCCGGAAGCTGATGAGGTGGAACTGGAGATCAATCCGACTGACCTGAAAATTGACGTGTTCCGTTCAAGCGGCGCAGGCGGTCAGCATATCAACAAAACAGAATCCGCTGTGCGCATCACGCACCTGCCGACGGGCGTTGTGGTGGAGTGTCAGGATGAGCGCAGCCAGCATAAAAACAAGGATAAGGCAATGAAGGTGCTCCGCGCGCGCCTGTTTGAGGCAATGCAGCAGGAACAGACCGACAAGATCGCCTCGGAGCGTAAGATGCAGGTCGGCACGGGCGACCGTTCCGAGCGCATCCGCACCTACAATTATCCGCAGGGGCGCATGACCGATCACCGCATCGGACTGACGCTGTACCGTCTGGAAGCGATCCTCAACGGGGATCTTGATGAAATTTTTGACGCGCTTGCTACCGCAGATCAGGCAGCAAAACTGGCAGGGCAAAATGATGAAAACTAAGCTGTTACAGAATACAATGGAATATCTGAAACTTGCCGCTGCGCTCCTGCGCAGGGGTGAGCTTGTCGCATTCCCGACAGAAACTGTCTACGGACTTGGCGCGGATGCAAGATGCGAAGATGCTGTGCGGAATATTTTCACAGCAAAGGGCAGACCGGCGGACAATCCGCTGATCGTGCATATCTCGGATATGGCAATGCTTGATGGGATCGTGTCTGAAATTCCGGAGATCGCACAGCGGCTTGCTGAGGCTTTCTGGCCCGGTCCTTTGACGATGGTTCTGCCGAAATGTGACTGCATTCCGGCAGTCACATCGGGCGGACTGGATACCGTGGGCGTGCGTATGCCCTCCCATCCGGCGGCACTCGCGCTCATCCGGATGTCCGGATGCCCGATCGCCGCACCCTCTGCGAATCGTTCCGGCTCTCCGAGCCCGACCACGGCAAAGCATGTGATGGACGATATGGACTGCAGGATCGCCGCAGTCATTGACGGCGGACTGTGTGATGTCGGTGTCGAATCTACGGTGATTTGCTTTGATGATGCCGAAACCATTCACATTCTGCGTCCCGGTCTGATTTCCGCAGAGGATCTCGAACCGTTTGCGGCACATGTCTATGTGGATGAAGCGGTCTATCAGCAGATCGCGGCGGATGCAAAGGTCGCATCCCCCGGTATGAAATACCGTCATTACGCACCCCATGCAAAAATCATTCCGGTGGATGCACCGGATTTTGCAGCATTTGCAGAATTTGTCAGGGCGCACAATACAGAGGGCACATACTGCCTGCTGTTCGATTCCGATCCGGAAATCGCAGGCATCCCCTGTATGCGCTACGGCGACAGCGGCAGAGAGCAGGCACACTTCCTGTTTCTGCGATTCCGTGAGCTGGACGAGGCACATGCTGCCACAGTATATGTCAGAATGCCGAAAAAAAACGGGACGGATCTTTCGGTCTACAACCGTCTGATGCGTGCGGCAGGATTTGAGGTGATAACGCTATGAGCCATGAAAAGGACACCATGGTCATCGGACTGACCGGTCAGACAGGTGCCGGAAAAAGCACTGTTTCTAAAATATTTGTGAAGAACGGCTTCAAGCTGATCGACGCTGACCTGATCTCCCGTGAGATCGTCAAGCCCGGAATGCCGTGTCTGGAGGAGCTGTTCGATTATTTCGGCAGTGCCATCCGCAATCCGGATAATACCCTTAACCGCAAGGCTCTGGCACACATTGTCTTCACGGACAACCGCAAGCTTGAAAGCCTCAACAGCATTTGTCACCCATTCATCACGGAGGAAATTCTGGCGCGTATCAGTCACTATGCGGCGGAGGGACACAGACTTGTCCTCCTCGATGCGCCGACGCTGTTTGAAAGTCAGGCGGCTGATTTCTGCGACCTCATCATTTCCGTTCTGGCAAAGCCGGAGCTTCGATGCGGACGCATCATGAAACGTGACAGCATCACGGAACAGGAAGCACGCAATCGTATGGATGCGCAGCTCAGTGAAAGCTTCTTCATTGACCATTCGGATTATGTCATCCGCAATAACGAGGACTGTGAACAGCTTTTTGCACTTGCGGAGGAGGTTGCGGATAAAATCAAGATTTACTATCATACTAAATTCATGATCTCAGAATGAAAGGCGGTATCACTATGGATAAGGAAACATCTATCGCTAAGCAGAAAAAGGAGGCACTGCTCTCCAACCCCAAGCACGCAGTTCTGCGCATGGAGGATGCGGAGCTTGCAGCATGTGATGCATTCTGCGAGGGCTACAAGACATTTCTCGACAAGGCAAAGACAGAGCGCGAGGCAGTGAAATTTGTCGAAGCTGCCCTGATCGAACACGGCTATCAGAAATTCATCCCCGGCATGGAACTGAAAGCCGGCGACAGAATCTATGTCAACAACCGCGGCAAGGCAATCATTATGGCGACCATCGGCACAGCACCCATCACAGAGGGCGTTCGACTGAATGCAGCGCATATTGATTCCCCGCGTCTGGATATGAAGCAGCATCCGCTGTATGAGGATACCGAAATGGCATTCTTCAAGACACATTACTATGGCGGTATCAAGAAATACCAGTGGACGGCAATGCCCCTCTCCCTGCATGGTGTTGTGATCCGGAAGGACGGCACAAGCGTGGAGGTGTGCATCGGCGAGGACGAAAATGATCCGGTATTCTGCATCACAGACCTCCTCCCCCATCTGGCAGCAAACCAGATGAAGCGCACCCTCTCCGAGGGCATCAAGGGCGAGGAACTGAACATCGTGGTCGGCTCGCGTCCGTTCAAGGATGACAGCGAAAGCAACCTCGTGAAGCTTGCGATCATGGATATTCTGAATGAAAAATACGGCATCATCGAGGATGATTTCATTTCCGCAGAGCTGGAAGCGGTTCCGGCATTCAAGGCAAAGGATATTGGCTTTGACCGCAGCATGATCGGTGCGTATGGTCATGACGACAGAGTTTGTGCATATACCGCATTCATGGCAGCAATCGAAAGCAAGACTCCGGTGCACACGGGCGTGACGATCCTCACAGATAAGGAAGAAACCGGCAGCGACGGCAACACAGGTCTGTGTTCCTCCTATCTGAAGTATTTCCTCTATGATCTTGCTGAAAGCTTCGGAGCAAACGGCAGAGCAGTCATGTCCGCGTCCCAGTGCCTTTCTGCGGATGTCAACGCGGCGTATGATCCGACATTCTCCGATGTTCTCGAACGCAGCAACTGCGCGTATTTCAACCGCGGCGTATGCGTGACAAAGTTCACAGGCGCACGCGGCAAGTCCGGCACATCGGATGCGTCCGCGGAATTCGTGGGCACGATCCGCAGACTGCTTGATGAGAACAACGTCATCTGGCAGACCGGCGAGCTTGGCAAGGTCGATATGGGCGGCGGCGGCACGGTTGCCATGTATGTGGCAAACCTGAATATTGATACGATCGACGTAGGCGTGCCGGTGCTTTCCATGCACGCGCCCTATGAGATGGTAGCAAAGACCGATGTGTATGCGGCTTACCGCGCATTCGCGGTATTCCTCGAAAGCTGATCACCATGCGGTATTTAGAACGTTTTGATACAAAGATCCTCCTTGCCAATGCGGAGGATCTTTACTGGATGATCAAGAATTTCAGCGAGAATCACGCAATCTCGTTTACCGATGCAAAGGACATCATTCTGACTGCCATGATCGGCAGTCAGGGTGTAGAGCAGAATCTTGCTGATATTGCGAAAAAGATGGATAGACTTTAAACAACCTTTTATTGCCTGTCCCTATTTAATCTTGGAAAAGAGGAATCACTATGGGTAGTATGCACATTATTGGCTCCGGCAATTATACAATTCGTGTAACCGACAGCAGAGGGGGTATTGTTTCTGAACTTCGTTTTGAAAATGTTTGTATCAAATGCAATGAACATATGCTGAGCGTTTCAGATAAAAAAGGGCAAACGCTCTATCTTGTTTCCACATGCAGTAATACCGTGGAAATAGTAGAGGACAGCATTCTGTCCCGATGGGAGGAATCATGAAACTGATTTCATGGAATGTCAACGGCTTTCGTGCCTGTCTGACAAAGGGCTTTGAGGAAAGCTTCAAAGACTTAGATGCAGATATCTTCTGTATTCAGGAAACCAAAATGCAGCCGGAACAGGTGACGACTTCCTTTGACGGCTATCTGCAATATTTCAACAGTGCGGTGAAAAAGGGCTATTCCGGCACGGCGGTATTCACAAAGCAGGAGCCGGTTTCCGTCACGTTCAATTTTGAGGGGCACACGGATGAGGGGCGTGCCATCATCTGCGAATACGAAAAATTTTATCTGGTGAATCTCTATGTGCCGAATGCACAGCGGGAGCTTGCACGGATCGACTACCGGATGAAATGGGAGGATGACCTCCGTGCATTTCTGACGGAACTGGACAAGAAAAAGCCCATCATCCTCTGCGGTGACCTGAATGTGGCTCACAAGGAAATTGACCTGAAGAACCCGAAAACAAATGTCGGCAATGCGGGCTTTTCGGATGAAGAACGCGGAAAATTCGGGGAACTTCTGAATGCTGGATTTACGGATACGTTCCGTTATCTGTACCCTGACAAGGAGGGTGCCTATACATGGTGGTCGTATATGTTCAAGGCAAGGGAACGTAACACGGGATGGAGAATTGACTATTTTCTGGTATCAAACCGTATTGCGGATAAAATCGTGGATGCGAAGATCTATCCGGATGTGATGGGCAGCGACCATTGTCCGGTGGGGTTGGAGATTGAGTTGGATTAAATGAAAACACCTGAAAAGATTTTTGGTCTTTTCAGGTGTTTGTTTTTTTCACTGAATCCATTCTTCAATTGCAAATGCCCCATGCATAAAAGTACGGGCATTGAATTTCACCGTATGAATCCGATTGTCGTATTCATAGTGAAAGGAGATGGTGAACCCCAGTTCATATGACGTTCTGGTTTCATATCCGTAGCCGAAATGTTCAAAACAGATACCATAGATCATCCGCTCACCGATGCATTCACCTTTCATGCGTTTTAACATGCCTTGTGCAGTTTCCATACAGTGATCAAGATGATTCAGAGCATTGACAGCCAGATCTGCAACTTCATCGGTTATTTTTTCATCAACCGCTTCCATCACGATTTCAATACCATCTGAATTGTAAATATAGGCATAATCATCCGCAAAACGGAATTTGTCAAAATTTCTGTTTTCCAGAAAGCTGATAATTTCGGGGAGACTGCATGTTTGATTCGTTTTCGACATATTGATTATTCCTTTCTGCACTTGTCGCCAATGTTTTTACTTCCCCCTCTCCTCCAGAATATCCATCATCTCGCCGACATTCTTCATACCGCTGACTTCACGGACGGTAAAACGCATCTTGAATGCACGTTCCACTGCACCGATCAGATTGATGTGTTCAAGGCTGTCCCAGTCCTCAATATCATCCGCACAGGTTGCGTCCGTCAGGGTGATGGCATCATCATCGAATACGTCCTGAAAAATTTCTGTGAGCTTTGCTTTGATCTGTTCTCTGTTCATGGTGTTGTTCTCCTTTTCCTGTATTACTGCCATTATGAGCAATTCCAGTGGAATCCAACCCATGAGAAATCACGTTCCCGCAAGCTCTGGCGATTCATATAAAAGCCACCAACGCCATAATCACCCCATCTTACGCCCTTTCCACTATAAAGCTGAAGTAACTGTACGCCTTTATCGAACTCCAAATTCATACCTGCTTCATATTTTTCATATTCCACTGGCTGCGCACTGCTTGGATAACCATTGATGGAATTAAAATAACTGTCAGTACATTTTTCTGAAAACCAGACCCATTCATCATAGACAGCTTCTCCGTATTCGCCGTCACCGGCATCCTCAGGATCATCAATATAATCGCCCGACATTTCGGAATAATACTGGCAAAAAAGAGCAAGAAGATCTTCTGAATCATGACTGATTGAGCCTTCCTCCAATGTAAATTTCAAAGCATATTCACCGTCAACAGGTGATGTTCCGGTTACACCCTCCTCAAACGGTGTGATCCTCGCGCGAATGGATTCGATATCCGGTTCTGCGCTGTATTCTTCAATATATGTTACTTTGCCCTGTGACATCAGAGAGTCTGTTGAAACCCAAAACTGCAGCAATCCTTTATGAGGAAAATCTTCCAACAGAGCAAGATCTTTACAATTGATCTGAACAAGGAGCTTCATTTGTTTGCCTGATTTGTCAAGCGGTGGTAATGTATTATCGGCAAGATATGGCAATCCACCAGCCTTACTGTCCGTGATTGAAGGAACGTCATCCGTTAGTTCATAGGAAAGATATGGATGTCTTGTTAACTCCCGTACCTTTTCACCTGCTTTCTGAGCATATGCAACAGCTTCTTCTTCTGTCAATAATAACTCGTCCATCATAAACCTCCTACTTCGCCCTCTCCTCCAGAATATCCATCATCTCGCCGACATTCTTCATGCCGCTGACTTCACGGACGGTAAAACGCATCTTGAATGCACGTTCCACTGCACCGA
>CALGTT010000355.1 GCA_937901485.1 uncultured Ruminococcus sp. | reverse complement strand
GTCGCTTTTTTCAGGGGTGAATCTCTCAAACAGTCCGGTGGACTGTTTGAGAGAGGGTGAGTTTTTTGCAAAAAACTCACCCTTACCTTTCGTTATACTTTGCTTTCCTTTCTGCGAACGCAGAAACAAAATTATTTTTCAACAAACTGCTGACTTTTCTGCATATTCTCCCCCCTCCCCGCATACACTGCAATACCACAAACCATGCAGCGACAGGAGGAACAAGCCATGCAGGACAACACCCCACACACCCTGATTCTTGAAAACCGCAAGAACCTTTCCCTTTCCGGCGTGACCGATGTGGACAGCTTCGACGAGCGTGAGATCTGCCTGTTCACCAAGCTCGGCGAAATGACCATCACAGGCAAGGATCTGCACATCAACGCGGTCAGCATCGAAAACGGCAGCATGACCATCGAGGGCGATATCTGGTCGGTGCAGTACGGCGACCGCGACCGCCAGACTCCCCTCACACTCCTTGGGAGACTCTTCCGATGATGCTGCTCCATATCGTGCCGGAAACCTTCCTCTCCCCCGAAGAGCAGCTTCTGCTGTTCGGCGGCGCGTGCCTGCTCGGAATTCCGTGCGGACTCGTCTTTGACAGCTTCCGCCTGCTGCGCCGGCTCATCCCCCACCATCCGGCTGCCGTTGCACTGGAGGATGTGCTTGCTCCCGTGATCTGCGGCATCCTGCTGATCGGCTATACTTCATCATTTGCAAAGGGTGACTTCCGGCTGTATTACGTCATCGGCTGCCTTGCAGGCTTTGTGCTCTATGAATGCACCATCGGTCGGCTCGTCCTCTGCATCGGCTCACAGATCTGCCGCCTTCTCCGTGCACCGTTTCGCTGGGCAGGACGGGGTTTTGTAATGTTTTGTCGAAAAGTTTGCTCAATATTTGTAGGAACTTCCAAAAAACATAAAAAGGGACAAGAAATTGCCCCAAATCACTTGCAAGAGCCACCTGATATAGTGTATAATAAAAGTAGTATAAAAAAGAAGGTGGAGCAAGATGGCAAAGCTTAAAAAGCAGGGCGACAATGTCGTTTTTCGCATCCTGATGCGAATCGCAGGTGTGCTGTTCATTGTTTTCTGTGTGTATTCCATTATCACTGCGCAGAATACGATCGCAGAAAGAGAGCTGGAGCTTGCACAGATCGAGGAAGATATCGAGATCATGAAAATGGAAAATGAAGAGCTTCAGGATATTATAGATTCTGATGACATCGGACGGTATATGGAACGTCTTGCCGTGGAAAACAGCAGTACCTCCTATGCATATCCGGATGAGCGCAGATATTATGACACATCCCGTGACTGATGCATCGGACACGGTTTGAAATTTAAAAGCAGGGGGCTTTCAGTGTATGCAGCTGGAGATCGGTAAAATTTATGACGGCAAGGTAAAAGGAATCACGAATTACGGGGCTTTTGTGGAAGTGCCGGTGGAGGGCGCAAAGCCCATCACGGGTATGGTACATATCTCGGAAGTCGCCAATACCTTTGTCAATGACATCCGTCAGTTCCTCACCGAGGAGCAGGAGGTCAAGGTAAAGGTACTGCAGGTGAATGAGCAGGGTAAGATCAGCATGTCCATCAAAAAAGCCATGCCGGAAGAGAAGCCGCAGCAGCAGAAGCCGCAGCGTCCCCGCAGACAGGATCGTGACCGCGGTGTGGTCTGGGAGCCAAAGCCCCAGAAACCGCAGACGGAAATGACATTTGAGGATATGATGAGCAAATTCAAGCAGAACAGCGAGGAGCGCATGTGTGATATCAAGCGCAATACCGACCGCAAAAACGGCAGCCGCAGACGCTCAAAGTGATCGCGCCTGTCTTGCAGTGAAAAAAGGAACGGTACGTTTGTACCGTTCGTTTTATTTTGCAAAGATCGCGAAAAAACCTATTGACAAGCATAAAAAAACATGTTATAATAGTAGTAATTCCGAAAATTTAAGACATACTGGAAAAGGAGCGGAAACGTTTTATGGAAATCTATGAAATGATTTGCGGTGCTGTAGTACTGCTGCTGTCCCTGCTGATCGTGATTCTTTGCCTGATGCAGGACACCAAAACCCAGCAGAATATGACCTCTGCGCTTGGCGGCGGCAGCAATGAGTCCTTCTATGGCAAGAATGAGGGCAGAACAAGAGAAGCAATGCTTCAGAAAG
>CALGTT010000354.1 GCA_937901485.1 uncultured Ruminococcus sp. | reverse complement strand
CCATCAGGCACGCGTCAAAGCCGATGAAATCAAATTTCACGCCCGCATCGGAAAGTGCTCTGTCGATCTCCGCCAGATCCATCGAACCGCTGGAGGATTTCTTCTCATCGTAGCCGAAGCCGGTGACAGAACCGCCGCCGTGATCCCAGAAAATCAGCTCATTTCGGTTGGCAGGGAAGTGCTCATTGCAGTAGCGGATGAACTCCGTCAGCGTTTTCGGATCGGTCATGGAACCCGAACCCATATCGCTCCTCAGGCATTCCATACCGCCGTTATAGATCCGGTAGATCTGGTGCACATCGGTGCTGATGTTGTTGATCTTCCAGTCCTTGCAGCCGCCCGTGTAGAGAAGGACGTTCACATTGCTGCCGAACTTTGCTGCTGCCATCTCCTGAATATCTGACGATGCCATGCCGTTCTTTGATTCAAGGTCCGTGCCGCAGATGTAGACCATCACGGTCACGGAATCCTCGGAATTGCCGAGGATCTGCGTGTACTTGGAGCGCGAGCCGCTTGCCACGCTCATATCTGCCGGTTCTGTGTCAAAATCGCTGTAGCCGCCGGAAAAGCCTGTGTCGGGGAGATAGCTCGGCTGTGAGCCGCCCTCCGGCAAACTCAGTCCGCCGCCGCCGCTGACCATCTTAAAAATGACAAATCCGATGAGCAGCAGCGTGCCGATTCCGCCGCCGCCTGCCGCTGCACGCTTGCCGACACTGCCCGTGCGCTTGCCGGAATAGCCGTCCTGTGAGCCGACAGGACCGCTGCCCAGTCCGCTGCCGCGTCTGTGTACACCTGTGCTGTTTGAAGTAACACGTTTTTCTCTGCTGCGAGGTCTTTTACGATCCATAATGTCCTCCTATGTCTGAAGATGTTACCTTTATTGTACTTCTTTTTTCGTCACATGTCAAGCTTTTTCTGCATATCAGACCATTTCGCCGTTCGCAATGCGTTCTGCAAGGTCATTGAGATACACCCAGCGTTCCATTTTTTCTGCAAGCTCAGCCTCCAGCTTTTCTTTCTCCGCTGTCAGCTCCTGCAAGCGTACATAATCCGACGCGCACACCGCAATTTCCGCGCCCACATCTTCGATCCGCTGTTCCAGCTTTGCAATGTCATCGTCGATCGTGTCAAATTCGCGCTGTTCGTTAAACGAGAATTTCAGCTTCTTCTTTCCTGTGTAAACACGCTCCTTCTTCTCCGCAGATCGCGGCGCAGACAATGTATTTTCTGTATCCTGCTGTACAGCTTCCGCATAATCGCTGTAATTGCCGTTATACCGCACGATCTCCCCATCACCCTTCAGTTCCCAGATCTCGGATGCCATCTTGTCCAGAAAATA
>CALGTT010000353.1 GCA_937901485.1 uncultured Ruminococcus sp. | reverse complement strand
GCATTCATATGCCGAATACAGGCAGATGGCAAGTCCGTCACAGTGGCTCAGATTGAAGCGGATTTCCGGATGTACTGCAAGGGAGGGCTTGCCGTGTTCCGCAAACAGCAGACGCGGCGGCAGCTCTGTCACGGCAATACCGCAGCTTCTGGCATAGTCCGGCAGTGTGTCGCAGAGCAGCTCATGCGCAAGATGGTGATGCTGCCGCTTTGCCGAATCCGGCAGCGATCGTGCGTACAGTGTTCCGAATGCCGGCGGAATGGGCAATTGCTGCGTCATTTCTCCTCCTGCTCCGGCTTGTAGCCCTGTTTGGTCATATAGGCGCGCAGGCGGAGATAGCTCTCCTCGCTGATGACATGCTCAATCTTGCAGGCATCCTCTGCGGCGGTTTCCTTGTCTACACCAAGTGCTTCCAGTGCCGCTGTAAGCACGGTATGCCGTTCGTAGATTCGCTCCGCCAAAGCGCGACCCTCTTCGGTCAAGGTCAAAAAGCCTTCCCCGTCCATCAGCAGATACCCGTCCTTTTTCAGTAAGCCAACAGCCCGGCTGACACTGGGGCGGGAATAATTCAGCGCCTCAGCCACATCGATGCTGCGCACACAGGTGCTGTTCAAAGAGAGCGTATATATGGTTTCGAGATACATCTCGGCAGATTCGTGCAAAGACATGGAAAATCCTCCAAAAATTAGCTTTAGCTAATTCTATCACGACTTTTCTTAAATTTCAAGGGGAGAAAAATTTCAAAGATTGTTCATAAAAGGGATTGACAAATGCTTCCTCCGGAGCTATTATATTGTGGTAGTTAGCGACCGCTAACATATATTATTTGCAAAGCAGTTAGCTGCAGCAAACTACCTTCATTATAAATTCGTAGGTCAGGTGAAACAAATGAATTTATCCGTTGCAGAAGAAGGCAAGGAGTACATCATTCAGCGGATCGAAACTGATGACGAAGAACTCAATGCGTTTCTGTTTTCCCTGGGCTGTTACAGCGGTGAACCGGTGACTGTGGTATCCCGCAGAAAAGGCGGCTGCACAGTTTCCATCAAGGACGGCAGATACAACATTGACAATCAGTTGGCAGAAGCAATCATTGTGTGAGCATGATTGCAAAGGCAGTCCGCTGATTGCCTTTTGCTTAAGTGTTAGCAGTTGCTAACACCCTATTCTGTTTATAATTTAATGCATATATATTCCGAACAGGAGGATTCCCCATGAGCAAGCTGCGCAGCACACTGATTTGCAATCTTATCAGCCTTCTGACCGGTAAGTGCTACCGTATCATCTACAATCTTGTAAAGACGCTTGGTCTCAAGTTCCATCGCCTCCATAACTTCCGGATATACGATATGAATATTAT
>CALGTT010000352.1 GCA_937901485.1 uncultured Ruminococcus sp. | reverse complement strand
TTTGCCTCCAGCGGAAACATGTGTCCGGGACGGCGGAAATCCGCAGGCTTTGCATCCTCTGCGACGCACATTCTTGCAGTAAATCCACGTTCTTCCGCGGAAATGCCCGTGGTCGTGTCCACATGGTCGATCGACTCCGTGAACGCGGTGCAGTGATTGTCCGTGTTGTTCTGCACCATCTGGCGCAGTCCGAGCTGTTCCGTTATGGCGCGGCTCATGGGCATACAGATCAGCCCCTTTGCCTGCGCCGCCATGAAATTGACATTTTCTGTGGTCGCAAACTGCGCCGCACAGATCAGATCACCCTCGTTTTCGCGGTCGGGATCATCCGTTACCAGAATGACCTTTCCCTTCCGCAGAGCCTCCAGTGCTTCAGGAATGGTATTGAATTTCATACGCATTGATCCTTTCTATCTTACATAAACCCATGTCTTGCCAGAAAATCCTCCGTGATCCCGCTGCTTTTCTGCGAGCCGCAGAGCTTTTCCACATATTTGGCGATGATGTCGCATTCCAGATTCACCACATCACCGGCTCTCTTTTGCAGAAGCGTGGTTTCCGCGCCCGTGTGCGGAATGACGGACACGGCAAAATCGGAGTCCGTGACCTTTGCCACCGTCAGGCTGATGCCGTCAATGGCGATCGAACCCTTTTCCACGATGTACCGCAGAATGCCTGCATCTGCCCCGATCGTCACCCACACCGCATTGTCCTCGCGCCGCAGGGAACGGAGTGTTCCCGTGCCGTCAATGTGTCCGGAAACGATATGTCCGCCGAACCTGCCGTCCGCCGCCATTGCGCGTTCGAGATTCACCGCCGAGCCGCTTTTGAGTGTGCCGAGATTTGTCCGGCGCATGGTTTCCGGCATCACATCCGCAGAAAAGGAGTCCCCGTCAAAGCGGCATACCGTCAGGCATGTGCCGTTGACCGCAATGCTGTCACCAATGTGCACATCGGAAAGCACCTTGCTTGCCGCCACTGTCAGAATGCACGATTTTGCGCCGTATTCGATCCGCCGGATCGTGCCGGTTTCTTCGATTATATGATGTGCACTGCTCTTAGGAAAAATTCAACCGCTGCT
>CALGTT010000351.1 GCA_937901485.1 uncultured Ruminococcus sp. | reverse complement strand
CTCCGAAGACAACGACCACCACGACCACATCAACGACTCCGAAGACGACCACCACCACGGCAACATCAACGACTCCGAAGGCAACGACCGCGACTACATCAACAACCCCGAGGGCAACCACCACTACAGCTATGACGACCACGACATCCGAAAGCACAACAGCACCGACAGAGCCTCTTCTTTATGGTGATGTGAATGCAGATGGTGAAGTGAATATCCTTGATGTACTTGCACTGAACCGCAATCTGCTGGTGGGCGAGCAGCTGAGTCCGGCAGGAATCCGCAATGCGGATGTCAACAAAAACGGCAGACCTGACGCAACGGATGCCCTGCTGATCCTCAAATCCACGATCAATCTGGAGAAACTTCCGGAGATCTGATATTCCCATCTCTTTTTTACCTTATATGTAGACGGCTCCCTGCAATCTTGTGGGGAGTCCGTCTTGTTCAGGACATCCTGTTTGCGGAATATTTGGCGGTCGTTCTGTTAAAAAAGTCGGAAATAAGCTGTTTCGAGAAAATGTATAATTGTTACAGGATGCTTGAATTCACAAAAAATACACAATTTCAATGCGATGCATTGTCGATTTTTTCAATTACTTAGGCGTGAAATCTGTGATTATTTCATAAACTTGTGCATTGAGGATAAAAAAGTAGCATGATATTGACTTTGTGTTAAACGATATTCACAAAAAAATCGGATTCATAATTTAGAAATAATTTGTTCTTAAAAAATCCATCAATTTTTAGGAAAATCGTGTATAATTAATACAAGTGATGAAAATTCTTTGTACAAAAAATGAATTTTCGGGCTATAGTCTTGTTGCCGCATCGGTAGAGTGGGCGTTGCGGCTTCAAAATAAAAACTTTTTACGAGGAAAGGTGATTGGTTTATGTTGAAAATGAACAAAATCAAGGCAGCACTGGCAAGTGCGATCTTCGCCGTGTCCGCAGTTGCGGCACCGCTGCCGGCAACGTTCGGAAACAGTGATGCAGTGAGTGAGAATCTCATCACAGCATCCGCTGCTGATACGGACAACTACGCAAAGCTCCTGCAGTACTCTCTCTACTTCTATGACGCAAATATGTGCGGCACACAGGTAAGTGAGACAACTGCACTGAACTGGAGAGGCGACTGCCACACCGGCGATGACGCTGACGGCGGTTTCCACGATGCCGGCGACCACGCAATGTTCGGTCTGCCGCAGGGCTTCTCAGCTTCCACACTGGGCTGGGGCTACTATGAGTTCAAGGACGCTTACAACAAGACAGGTCAGGCAGAGCATCTGAAAGTGATCACAGATTATTTCTGCGATTTCTTCAAGAAGTCCACCAAGCTCGACGGCAGCGGCAATGTACAGAGCTTCTGCTATCAGAAGGGCGACGGTAATGAGGATCACGCTTACTGGGGTCCGCCTGAGAACCAGAGCAACAGCCGCAAGCAGTTCTGGACATCCTCCGGCGCAAGTGATATTGCAGCGGAATATGCAGCAGCACTGGCTCTGAACTACATCAACTTCGGCAATGCAGAAGACCTGAAGTATGCGGAGGCTCTCTATAAGTTCTCCACGCAGCACAATCAGGTTGCAACTGACGGCCCGAACGGCTTCTACAAGTCTTCCGGCTGCTCCGATGAGCAGGCATGGGCAGCAGGCTGGCTGTATCTGGCAACCAAGAAGGAAAATTACAAGAGCGACTGCGGTTCTAAGCAGCAGCAGTACCTCGGCTGGGTTCACGGCTGGGACAATGTTGGTCTGGGTGCAGCATGTGTATATGCACACATCACCGGTGACTGGGGCAAGGTAAACAGCTACCTCGGCGGTCAGTGCACAAATCCCAACAGCTACTTCTTCATGGATAAGTGGGGCAGCGCAAGACTGAATGCAGCAATGCAGATGTGCGCACTCGTTGCTACCAAGAATTCCTCTGCTGACTATTCTGCATGGGCAAAGGGTCAGATGACCTACCTGCTCGGTCAGAATCCGGCAAACACCTGCTTCGTAGTAGGTTTTGCAGGCAATTCCGCATCTAAGCCTCACCACAGAGCTTGTTCCGGTACTTCCAATGCAGAAGATAATTCTCCGTCCAAGTATACCCTCGTTGGTGCGCTCGTAGGCGGTCCGACTGATGCGGGCGGTTCCTATCAGGATAGCAGAAGCGACTATGTCTGCAACGAGGTTGCAGTGGACTACAACGCAGGTCTGGTAGGCGCAGCAGCAGGTCTGTACTCCATCTATGGCACAGGCTCTACTGAGTCCAGCATTCCGGGTGTTACCAAGATCTACAGCGGTTCTGTTACACCTCAGCAGACAACTGCTACTCCCCAGCAGACAACTGCACCGTCTCAGACTACTAAGAATACCACAACTACAGCCAGAACAACAGCACAGCCCCAGCAGACAAATACTCCGTCTACAAGCGGCGGTTATGAGATCAAGCCCAATGAGAAGATCGTATACAGCAAGCTTCCGGCAGATGACAAGATGCTCGGCTGGGAATGGTCCGAGTTCGGTATTCCGGCAGGCGAGAAGCCCACAAAGGTAGAGGTTACCATCTCTGCATCCGGCAACATCGGCAAGTGGCAGGGCGCATTCGGTTCTTCCACAAGCGTATCTCCTGACTACTGGACACAGACCAAGGATATGCAGCAGACAATCTCCGGCAACACCGGTACGATCACATGGGATATCAGCTCTGCGGATTCCAGCATCATCCAGACACAGTACAACGGCGAGCTGAAGTGGGGCGTATGGTGGATCGACTGCGGTACTTTCACAATTGACTCCATCACAGTTTATACAGGAAGCTCCTCTGTTTCTACAACAGCTGCTACACCCAAGGTAACTACCACTACAAAGAAGACCACCACAACCGCCAGAACTACAACTACATCCAAGACAACCACTAAGGCTACTACAACAACCAAGGCAACTACTACCACCAACAACACAAGCACAACCGCAAAGAAGTACGGTGACGTAAACAATGACAATGTTGTTGATCTGCGTGACGTTATCATGCTCAACAGAAACCTCCTGATCGGTCAGTCCCTGACTGTGGACGGTCAGAAGAATGCCGATGTCAACAAGAATGGCAAGCCCGATTCCAATGATGCTCTGCTCATTCTGAAGGCAACGATCGGTCTGGAAAGTCTTCCGACTAACTAAAATCTAACCTTTCAGATATGTCCTCTGCATTTACAGCAGAGGACATTTCTTTTTGGACGAATACAAACGGAGAGCTGCTTGATACGGTATTTGCAAGAGAATGTTGGGAAAAGGCTGTTATTAATTCATATTCTGTTCATGAAAAGTACAGAATTAGAAATGAAATTTCCAAAAATAAATATAAGGTTTTGTAGTTTTCTATATGAACTTATCCAAAATAACCAAAAACCAATGCTTTCGATCAGTTTGTTTCGTTAACTTTTACGAAAGTTTGATGTTCATTATTTAGAAAAAAACCTGTAATAATTTGTCAATCATTTTTTGTGTAAATCGTGTATAATTAATACAGATGATGAAATATCTTTGTGCAAAAGATTGAAAAGTCATTGGTAAGTCACGTTGCTGCAGTCAAAGAGGGGACGCAGCTTCAATCAATATTTCATAAAAAAGGAAGGTATGAATTATGAAAAAGACATCAAGCAGAATCAAGGCTGCTGTTGCAGGCGCACTGTTCGCAGTGTCCGCACTGGCAGTACCGGCAACACTGCCGGAGCAGATGAATAGCTTTGCGGGAAAGGATATCTCCATGACTGCTTCTGCTGCTGACAACGAGAACTATGCAAAGCTCCTGCAGTACTCCATGTATTTCTATGATGCAAATATGTGCGGTAATGCAGTTAGTGAAATGACTGGTCTTGACTGGAGAAGCGACTGCCATACAGCGGATGATGTAGACGGCGGCTTCCACGATGCAGGCGACCATGCAATTTTCGGTCAGCCTCTCGGCTTTACCTTCTCCACACTCGGCTGGAGCTACTATGAATTCAAGGATGCTTATGAGGCAACCGGTCAGACTGCACATTTGCAGACACTGACGGACTATGCAGCAAGATTCTTCAGAAATTCCACAGAGCTGGATGAGAACGGTGAGGTTGCAAGATTCTGCTATCAGAAGGCAAACGGCGATACCGACCATTCTTACTGGGGCCCGCCGGAGAAGCAGGGCAACACCCGTGAGCAGTTCTGGACAACTGACAGCGCAAGTGACATTGCGGCAGCATATGCAGCAGCACTGGCTGTGAACTATATCAACTTCGGCAACGAAGAAGATCTGAAGTATGCAGAGGCTCTGTATGCATTCTCCACAAAGTACAACAAGATTGAAACCGAAGGCCCGACCGGCTTCTACGGCAGCAAGAGCTGTCAGGATGAGCAGGCATGGGCAGCTGGCTGGCTGTATCTGGCAACTGAAAAGGAAGAGTATAAGGAAGACTGTGCAGCAAAGCAGACAAGCATCGGCTGGGTACATGGCTGGGAGAACAGCGGACTCGGTGCAGCATGTGTTTATGCACACATCACCGGCGACTGGAGCAAGGTAAATGCTTACCTGAGCAAGAATTGCAAGAATCCCAACGAGTATTTCTTCCTGAACAAGTGGGGCAGTGCAAGACTGAATGCTTCCATGCAGATGACCGCACTCGTTGCAACCAAGAATTCCGATGCAGATTATTCTGAATGGTGCAAGGGTCAGATGAACTACCTGCTTGGTGACAACCCTGCAAATACCTGCTTCGTGATCGGCTTTGCTGAGAATTCCGCAAAGAATGCCCACCACAGAGCAGCATCCGGTTACATGGGATGGACTGCATTCAACAGTGCAACAGAGATCAGCCCGACCGATGGTAAGGTTCTGGTCGGCGCACTGGTTGGCGGCCCGTCCGATGCAGAAGGCACCTATGAGGATTCCATCCAGGACTTCGTTGCAAACGAGGTAGCATGTGACTATAACGCAGGTCTGGTCGGCGCAGCTGCAGGTCTGTACTCCATCTACGGTACAGGTGAAGTGGAAACCAGCATTCCCGGCGTGACCAAGATCTATGACAAGAACTCTACAGCTCCCGATCCGAACGAGACTCTGCCGACAGAAACTGAGACAGATATTCCGGAGGGTGACGGTAAGTACACACTGGAAGTAAATGCAAAGTACAACTACAGCTCAATGGAAGAAAAGATGCTTGCGTTCTCCTGGAGTGATTTCAATATTCCGGAGGGTGAAGTGCCTGCCAAGGTTGAAGTCAACCTGAGCAAGAATGTTGCAAGTGCGGACTGCATTGGTACATGGGTTGGTGCATTCGGTGCAAACACACATGTAGAGGAAGATGAATACTGGACACAGACTCCCGACATGGAAGTTTACATGGGTGATCCGAGCGGCACAGCCGTATGGGAGATCGACGATGAAACGCTGTCCATCCTGAATCTGGATGCAGACGGTGAGTTCAAGTTCGGTGTATGGTGGATCGACTGCGGCAGATTCAAGATCGACTCCGTAGTAGTATACACCAAGTCCACCGGTTCTACCGATCCGACAGAGCCGTCCGAGACAGAGCCGACAGAGCCGTCCGAGACAGAGCCGACAGAGCCGTCTGAGACAGAGCCGTCTGAGACAGAACCGTCTGAGACAGAACCGTCCGATGTTCCTACTGATGTAACATACGGTGACGTAAACTGCGACGGTGATGTAAATCTGCTTGATGTTCTGACGCTGAACAGAAACCTGCTGATCGGTGAAGAGATCACTGACGAGGGCAAGCGCAATGCAGACGTTGACGGTGATGGCAAGCCCACCGCTGTGGATGCACTGAACATCCTCAAGAACACCATCAAGCTGGTAGAACTGCCGATCAAGTAAACTGTATAAAAGAGAGCAGCCGCGTAGAAATATGCGGCTGCTTTTGTATGCAAAAACTGCTGCACATAATGTGCAGCAGCCGGGATCATAATACCTTTGAAAGAAATTCCTGCAAACGCGGATTTTTAGGGTTTGCAAAAAATTCCAGCGGTTCGTTTTCCTCCATGATCTGCCCGTTGTCCATGAAGATGACGCGCGATGCGACCTCACGCGCAAAGCCCATTTCATGTGTGACAACGACCATTGTCATGCCCTCTGCGGCAAGCTCACGCATCAGTTCGAGTACTTCGCCCACCATTTCGGGATCAAGTGCGGATGTCGGTTCATCGAACAGGATCACGTCAGGATTCATCGCCAGCGAACGCGCAATGGCAATTCTCTGCTTCTGACCGCCGGAAAGCTGGTTCGGATACTGTTCCGCCTTGTCGGAGAGTCCCACCTTCAGCAGAAGCTCCTCCGCCTTGGCATCCGCTTCCTGCTGGCTCATCAGTCCGAGCTTAACAGGGGCAAGCGTGATGTTTCTGCGGATGGTCAGGTGGGGGAACAGGTGGAAGTGCTGGAATACCATGCCCATTTTCTCGCGTACGGCATGGAGCTGCTTGTCGTTCATCACTGTCATATCCTCGCCCTCGAACAGGATCACACCCGCTGTGGGCTGCTCCAGACGGTTCAGGCAGCGCAGAAACGTGCTCTTGCCCGAACCGGACGGCCCGATGATGACCACCTTTTCGCCCTTTTCAATGGTCGTGGTGATGCCCTTGAGAATATGCAGATCACCGAAATTCTTATGTAATTCCTTAACCTCGATCACTCTTGGACAGCCTCCTTTCGAGCTTGGTAACAAGCGAGCTGAGCAGCATGACCATCACCAGATAGATCAGTGCCACCGCGATCAGCGGCAGAAATGCCTCATAGGTTGCACTGCGGATGATGTCGCCGCCCTTGGTCAGATCGGTCAGCGCGATGTAGCCGGCAACGGAGGTTTCCTTCAGCAGCACAATGAACTCATTCGCCAGTGCCGGCAGGATGTTGCGCAGTGCCTGAGGCAGGATGATGAACACCATCGTTTTCGGGTAATTCAGACCAAGACTTGCACCGGCTTCAAACTGCCCGTTGTCGATGGACATGATGCCCGAACGCACGATCTCTGCCACATACGCCGCAGAATTCAGACCGAACGCCAGCACTGCTACAAAGATCTTGTCGATGTTGACGGATGCGAAAATGACAAAGTAGATGATCAGGAGCTGTACCACGACGGGCGTGCCGCGGATCACCGTCAGATAGACCTTTGCCAGAAAATTGAGGATGGAAAGCCTGCCCGTTTTGTCATGCGTTGCACGGATGATGGCAAGCAGAAAGCCCAGTA
>CALGTT010000350.1 GCA_937901485.1 uncultured Ruminococcus sp. | reverse complement strand
AAGCTCTACACACTCCTCGGCAAGAAGCAGACAGAAGTGAAGTCCGCGTCCGCCGGTGATGTTGTTGCTGCGGTGAAGATCTCCGCAAATACCGGCGATACCCTCTGTGCAGCTGCAAGAGTGGCATCCGCGGAAATGCCCGCATTCCCGCACGCCTGCTATTCCATGGCAGTCCGCGCAAAGGCACAGGGCGACGAAGCTAAGATTTCCGCAGGTATGCAGCGTCTGGTTGAGGAAGATCCGACTCTGACCTATGAGCAGGATCCGCAGACCAAGGAAATGATCCTTTCCGGTCTGGGTGAACAGCATCTCGAAATCGCGGTTGCAAAGCTCAAGGCGAAGTTCGGCGCAGAAGTGAAGCTCAGCGAACCACAGGTAGCTTACCGTGAAACCATCCGCAAGAAGGTGGAGGCAGAGGGCAAGCACAAGAAGCAGTCCGGCGGTCATGGTCAGTACGGTCATGTTAAGATCGCGTTTGAACCCTGCGTGAGCGACACCCTCATTTTCGAAGAAAAGGTATTCGGCGGTTCTGTACCGAAGAATTACTTCCCCGCAGTTGAAAAGGGCTTGCAGGACTGCGTGAAGAAGGGCGTTCTGGCTGGCTGTCCCGTTGTCGGTCTGAAGGCGATCCTGCTGGATGGTTCGTATCATCCGGTTGACTCCTCCGAAATGGCGTTCAAGATGGCAGCGTCCATCGCTTACAAGGAGGGCATGAAGAATGCAGATCCTGTGATGCTTGAACCCATCAGCACACTGAATGTTACCGCACCGGATGACAATACCGGCGATATCATGGGCGAGCTGAACAAACGCCGCGGCAGAGTGCTCGGCATGGAGCCGGCAGGCAAGGGCGAAACCACCATTACAGCGGAAGTTCCCGTTCGTGAAATGCACGACTTTGCAATGTACCTGCGTCAGGTGGCACGCGGTATGGGCAGCTTCACAATGGAATTCCTCCGTTATGAGCCGCTTCCGGCAAACCTCCTCTCCGAGGTCATTGCTTCGATCGCAGTGAATACAGAAGCATAATCTGTCAAATATCCGACTCCCCTGTCATGCGGCAGGGGAGTTTTTTGCGTAAATCTTCAATGAAAGTTTACAGTTTCTTAAATAAGGTAAACATATGTGCTGTTTTACCTAAAATCAATGCTAAAAATTTGTGCAAAATTTAGGTAGAAATCTTGTGCAAGTTGTGATATAATAGAATTACCTTAATATACAGGAAGGAATGGTAGAAATGAAAAAATCTGTAAAGCAGCTCATGTCCACTCTGACAGCGGCAGCAATGGGCTTTTCTCTGTGCAGCGTAATGCCCATGACACAGGCATCCGCACTGGAGCTTGGCACTTATGAGGCGGAGGCTCTCGAACCGGATAATGTCTGGACGAGCATCTATGAAAACCAGATCCCCGGCTACAGCGGTGAGGGCTTTGTGTACCACACAAACTCCAACATCACACTGGAGATCGAAGTGCCGGAGGACGGCATGTATGAGATCACCTGCCGCTATGCGCAGATCCTCAACGAGGAAGGCAGACAGAGCACCGTGGCAGTCAATGGCTCTGAATTTATGAAATCCTTCCCCTATACCGCAGAGTGGACGGATTTCAGCTTCGGCAACTTCCGTCTGAACAAGGGCGTGAATACCATTGAATTCATGCCGAAATATGGCTACGTTGCGTATGATACCATCACCATCAAGGAAGCTGTTCTGCCGGATCTGCAGGGCAACAGCGTTCCCTGCGATCCCGATGCGACCGCAGAAACCAAGTCCCTGATGCAGTATCTCGCATCCGTTTACGGCGATCATATCCTCGCAGGTCAGCAGGAGATCTACGGCGGCGGCAGCTCCATGCACCAGTCCACCTACTCCCTGACGCTCAACACCGCAGCCGGCAACCTGACGGACAGCGACGGCAATATCTACACCTATGATGAAGCCGACCTTGCAGAAGCGGATGACGGCAGCACATTTGTATGGAAGTGCTATGACGAAAACGGCAAGAAGTATGAGTATGACAGCCAGAACCGCTGCTATAAGCTGACCAATTATGACCTTGAATTCGAGTATATGGAATCCCTCTCCGGTTCATTTCCGGCAATCCGCGGCTTTGACCTGATGAACTACAACCCCCTCTACGGCTGGGATGACGGCTCTACAGAGCGTCTGATCGACTGGGTCAACAAGAAAAACGGGATTGCAACCGTTTGCTGGCATATCAATATTCCGCAGGATTTCGCAGATTACACCGTTGGTGATGCTGTTGACTGGACGGGTGCGACCTATAAGCCCAACAAGGAATTCAAGGTTGCCAATGTTGTCAAGGAGGGCACAAAGGAGTACGAATACTTCCAGCTCTGTATTGAGGATCTCGCAGAACAGCTCACAAAGGCACAGGATGCCGGCTGTCCGATCCTGTTCCGTCCCTTCCATGAAGCAGAGGGTAACGGCGGTCTGGACGGTGCAGGTGCGTGGTTCTGGTGGTCGCAGGACGGCGCAGAGGATTACAAGGCTCTGTGGAAGTTCCTGTACGAGGAGCTGACAGTCAAGTATGACCTGCACAACCTCATTTGGGTGCAGAATCTCTATAACTGGTCCCCTGACTCTGCAAAGTGGTATCCCGGTGATGACTATGTGGATATCGTTGGTCTGGATAAGTACAACACCCAGTACAACCGCCATGACGGTCTGACCAGTGGCCCGAATCTGGACGCTGAAACCGGCATTTTCTATGATCTGTACAACTATGTGGGCGGCAAGAAGATGGTCGCAATGCCTGAAAACAGCTCTGTTCCGAGTCTGGACAATATGACGATCGAAAAGGCTGGCTGGCTGTATTTCTGCACATGGTATGACAACGGTCAGGATAATTTTATCAGCGGTGACAATTATCAGGACAAGGACGCACTGACAGAGCTGCTCAAGAGCGACTACTGCATCATGCTTGACGAGCTGCCGGAGGATCTGTATGACGGCGGCGGTGTAGTGGAGCCTCCGGTGAATGCAGATGGTTTTGAAGTGATAGGACTGCCGAAAAATCTGAAGGTCGGCGAAACTGCAGAGGTGACGCTGAAAATTATCGGCGGATTTTTAATTGATGATTTCTGCATCGAGGATGAATCCATTGCAGTCATCGAGGAAAAGATTGATAATTACACCTTTGTGATCAAGGGTGTATCCGTCGGTAGCACCAACCTGATAGTCAAGGGCTGGGGAGAATCACTTCGCCCATTCAGTGTTGTGGCAGGAGAAGATTCGGTGATCATCTATGGCGATGTCAACGCAGACGGCACAGTGAATCTGCTGGATGTACTCAGCCTGAACCGCAACCTGCTGATCGGCGAGGAGCTGACAGAGGAGGGTAAGAAGGCAGCAGACGTTGACCTCGACGGTAAGCCCACAGCAGTGGATGCCCTGCTCATCCTCAAGAATACGATCGGTATTGTAGAAACTCTGCCGGTCAAGTAATTATAATGATGAAATCCCCGCCGTCAGGCGGGGATTCTTGTTTGCTTTCTCTTGACAGAGTACAAAAAACCCCCGCCATTCGGCGGGGGAAATTCATCAGTGATCAAACACCGTACTTAGTTGTTGCAACCGGTACGCCGGGGCCCATTGTGGAAGTCACTGTGCAGGACTTCAGGTAGGTACCCTTTGCAGCAGCCGGCTTAGCCTTTACGATTGCTTCCATCAGAGTTGCGAAGTTCTGGTCGAGCTTCTCAGCACCGAAGGATGCCTTGCCGATCGGGCAGTGGATGATGTTGGTCTTGTCCAGACGATACTCGATCTTACCAGCCTTAGCCTCAGTAACAGCCTTAGCTACGTCCGGTGTTACAGTACCAGCCTTCGGGTTGGGCATCAGACCACGCGGACCGAGCACACGACCCAGACGGCCAACCAGACCCATCATGTCAGGGGATGCAACGACAACGTCGAATTCCATCCAGTTTTCCTTCATGATCTTGTCAACCAGATCCTGACCGCCGACAACCTCAGCACCTGCTGCCTGAGCTGCCTCGTACTTGTCTTCCTTGCAGAATACGCAAACTCTTACATTCTTACCAGTACCGTTGGGCAGTACAACTGCACCACGAACCTGCTGGTCAGCGTGTCTGGAGTCAACGCCCAGACGAATGTGAGCCTCTACAGTTTCGTCAAACTTTGCCTTTGCATTCTGGCAAACAACTTCAAGAGCCTCAACGGAATCATAGAGCTTTGTAGAATCAATAGCCTTACGGCTGTCTACATACTTCTTGCCGTGTTTCATATTATTTCCTCCTAATTCAGTGGTAATACCGGCGTGCTGCTTCGCACATCCGATTAGCGGAAAGTTTCCTCCCACCATATTGAGTGACAGTATTTTCTGCCGTAATTAGTCTTCTACAACAACGCCCATGGAACGAGCTGTACCAGCAACCATGCTCATAGCTGCTTCCAGAGAACCAGCATTCAGGTCGGGCATCTTTGTCTCAGCGATCTTCTGAACCTGCTCCTTGGAGATCTTAGCAACCTTGGTCTTGTTCGGAACACCGGAGCCGCTCTCAATGCCGCAAGCCTTCTTGATCAGAACTGCTGCGGGGGGAGTCTTGGTAATGAATGTGAAGGAACGATCAGCGTAAACAGTAATAACAACCGGAATGATCATGCCGATGTCATTCTTTGTTCTCTCGTTGAATTCCTTTGTGAATGCCATGATATTTACACCGTGCTGACCGAGAGCCGGACCAACAGGCGGAGCAGGTGTTGCCTTACCTGCAGCGATTTGCAGCTTAATATAGCCAACTACTTTCTGTGCCATGATATTGCACCTCCATTATTGTGGTAAAGGCGAGTGCGGAATTGCCGCATCTCTCCCACGGAAAGCTTACGCTTTCATCTTGTAACTGAATACATGCTTTCGGTTTTCTCAAAAACCTTAGTCATCAAGCAGAACTGCCTGATGCAGTGCGATGGTCGTCGGAGTTTCGCGTCCGAACATATTGACAAGTACTTCAACCTGTCCGCCCTCAAGGTCGATGCTCTGTACGATACCGGTAAAACCATCCAGTTTTGTGCCCGTTACGCGGATGCGGTCACCAACATTATAATCCACCTTGATGGAGGATGTGCCGGTCACCTCAACGCCCATTGCTGCGACTTCCTTTTCCGTAAGGGGAGTCGGATCAGAACCGGGGCCTACAAAACCCGTAACACCTCTTGTGTTGCGGACAACATACCAGGAATCGTCATTACAGATCATCTTCACCAGTACATAACCGGGGAAGGTCTTGTATTCCACTTCCTTAGTCTTGCCGTCAACGATTTCCGTAACACGCTCGGTCGGAACTCGGATTTCCTGAATCAAGTCGTGCAGCTTACGATTCTCCACAACCTTTTCAATATTCTGCGCCACTTTGTTTTCGTAACCCGAATATGTGTGAATAACATACCATTTTGCCGCCTGCGACATTTCAAATCCTCCTTCTTGCCTTGCGCTTACTCACCCTGACTCAGTCCGATCAGGAACTTCAGCAGTTCCAGCAGTCCCAGATCCAGCAGACCTACGATAATGCTGGCAATGATGATCGTACCCAGAACGATGCCGGTGTTGATCAGGACAGTCTTCTTGGTAGGCCATGTAACGTTCTTGAATTCGATCTTCAGATCCTTGAACCACTTAGCGATACCAGCAAAGAATCCCTTCTTGCCTTCATCATTCTTATTGGACTTCTTGTCTTTTTTGGCTTTTTTTGTTTCTTCCTTCACGGAAGACTCAGCGTTCTGCAAAGTGTCTTTTTTCTCCTTCGCCATGCGTCAGACCTCCGATCACTTTGTTTCCTTGTGCAGCGTATGCTTTCTGCAGAACTTGCAGTGCTTTTTCATTTCGATCCTCTCAGGATCGTTTTTCTTGTTCTTCTTAGAAACATAGTTGCGCTGCTTGCATTCTGTGCAGGCTAAAGTCACCTTAACTCTCATATATCGGCACCTCCTGAATAGATTTCTTCATCCGTAACCGGATGCTTAGGTTGTTTGCCTCCCTCGACTGGCGGATGGTATAAAAGCACATAAAAATACCCCCGCAAAGAGGTACTTCTATTTTACCATACTTTTCTCATTTTGTCAAGGGGGAGAAACGGGATTTTCAAAGAAATTTTGCACAAAAAGTGTGCGGACAAGCCCGCACGTTTTCGCGGAAAATACAGAAGCTTCTGCGGTGTGCCCGATCGAAGTGATCCGTCCTGTGCGGACAGAAAAACCCCACGCTGCACGGCATGGGGCTTTCTGTCTGTGATGTGCTCAGGTGGTTTGTCCTGCCTGCGCGAGATTCGAATAGTAGCTGCTCAGATACTGCGCGATCTCCGTGATGAGCTGTTTTGCCTCCGCGATACGCGCGTCATTGGCATAAATGCCCGCTGCAGCCTCCTGTGCCGCAAGCCGCGCATGATTGACTGCGGTCTGCATCTGCTCCGCCTGCTTGTTCCTGCAAAGTTCCTTGGCAAGCTCCAGGTGTGCAATGCTGTGCAGTGCGTGCAGCTCGTCACTGATCGCGCTGCCTGCGTTCTGTATCAGCAGAAGTGCTGCGTAATCCTTCTCCTTCAGCAGCGACTTTGCACGGCTCAGTATGGAAACCGCCTCCGGTTCCGCAGGGCCTCCCTGATCTGCCAGCAGCCGTTCCATCGGGATCTCCAGAACACCTGCAAGGTATTCCAGCGTCTTCATGGAGGGAGTTGCGCTGCCGCTTTCGATCTGACTGAGCATGTTGCGCGTGATGAAATCGCCCACAACGTCGCTCTGCGTCATTTTCTTTGCCAGACGCGCCGCTTTCAGCCGTCTGCCCAGTTCGGTGTTATCCATGGAATCATCTCCTTGCATGTAAACTGTGTTTACTACCATTTACTATATCATAACACATAATTTGCAAAAATGCAAGAGGTTTTT
The DNA here is from genome assembly GCA_937901485.1 of uncultured Ruminococcus sp. Classification (GTDB taxonomy): domain Bacteria; phylum Bacillota; class Clostridia; order Oscillospirales; family Ruminococcaceae; genus UBA3855. The sequence continues at coordinate 2,511 of CALGTT010000350.1, read as the reverse complement.
GAAAATTTTTTTGAAAACAACTGAAAAAAATTTTTGCCTTTGTCGGATTATAATGTATATGGACGGGCACTGACGGATGCTGCGGTGAGGTGCTGCTTTACCATGGAAAAGAAATTTGAAAGTTCAGTGAAAAAATTACCGGAAATCACTTGACAAACGGAGAAAAATGCGGTATAATAATTTCAGTAAATGAAATTTACATGATATGCTTCTCCTGCGGGGGAAGAAAAAGGAACTTTCAGGGAAAGGAGGACGAGTGGAACTATGCAAACGTGGTGGGAAAACCTCGGACCTGTTTTACAGGTGCTCTACTGCATTGCGATTCCGTCAACGCTTGTGCTGGTGCTCCAGACGATCCTGTCCATGCTGGGCGGTGAGTCTGACGGCGGCATTGACGTTTCGGACACATCCGGACTGGATCTTTCCGGTGATGTGGATGTGGACGTTGCGTTTGACGGCGATGTGATGGGGGATACCGTGATGGACGGCGGCAATCCGGCGGATTTCGGCAATATCCGGTTCCTGACGCTCCAGACGGTCGTGACGTTCCTGACGGTATTCGGCTGGGTGTCGATCGTATGCGTCAACGGTGGTCTTGCGCCGCTGCTGGGTATTCTGATCGGTGTGATCGCAGGTCTGATCATGATGTATGCCGTTGCAAAGGTCGTGCAGATGTCTGCAAAGCTTGCAGAGGATGGTACGCTGAATCTGAAAAACGCCATTGGTGAAACAGCAACGGTTTATCTGACCATTCCGGCAAAGGGCAGCGGCGAAGGCAAGGTCACGATGCAGTTACAGGGACGTTTCTGCGAGATCGACGCTGTCAACGGCGGCGAAGCACCGCTGGAGACCGGTACACAGGTACTGGTGACGGATGTACTTGGCGATTCCCTTGTTGTGGAAAGTGCGGCGGAATGACGCGGCATGATCCGACCTGACAAAATGTAAAGGAGTATTTGAGATGGAAATTTTAATTGTTGTATGCGTCATTGCAGTTGTGCTGGTTGCAACAGTCCTTGCGATCCTGTCACGCTACAGAAAGTGTCCCTCCGACAAGATCCTTGTTATCTACGGTAAAGTGGGTGCTGACCAGTTCGGACAGCCGAGAAGCGCACGCTGCATCCACGGTGGTGCGGCATTCATCGTGCCGGTCATCCAGTCCTATCAGTATCTGGATCTGACTCCCATTTCCATGAACGTTGACCTGAAGAATGCGCTGTCCAAGCAGAACATCCGAATCAACGTTCCGTCCCGATTCACTGTTGGTATTTCCACAGAGCCGGGTGTCATGCAGAATGCGGCTGAGCGTCTGCTCGGTCTGAAGCTTGTGGAGATCCAGGAGCTTGCAAAGGATATCGTATTCGGTCAGCTCCGTCTGATCATTGCAACGATGGACATTGAGGAGATCAACTCCGACCGTGAGAAGTTCACACAGGCAGTTGCAAAGAACGTAGAGATCGAGCTGAAGAAGATCGGTCTGCGTCTGATCAACGTAAACGTAACCGACATCACCGACGAGTCCGGCTACCTGAACGCTCTGGGTAAGGAAGCGGCTGCAAAGGCTGTCAACGATGCAAAGAAGAGCGTTGCTGAGCAGAACCGTGATGGTGAGATCGGTCAGGCAAACGCACAGCAGGAACAGCGTGTACAGGTCGCTGCTGCAAATGCGGCTGCAATCGAGGGTGAGAACACCGCGAGAGTAGCTGTTGCACAGTCCGAGGCTGTACGCCGTGAGCGCGAGGCTGAGTCCCTGCGTCAGGCAACCGCTGCCGAAGCTGTACAGGCTGCAAAGGCAAAGCAGGAAGCTTACGCTGCACAGCAGGAAGCAGAGCAGCAGAGAGCACAGCTTGAAAAGGCAACTCAGCAGGCAGACGTTATCGTCAAGGCTGAGATCGCGAAGGAACAGGCTGAGATCCACGCTGAGGCAGAGGCTGAGGTCATCCGCCGCAAGGCACGAGGCGAGGCTGACGCGATCTTTGCGAAGATGGAAGCGGAAGCGAAAGGTCAGCAGGAGCTGCTGGTTCGTCAGGCAGAGGGTATGCGTCAGATCGTGGACGCTGCCGGCGGCAATGCAGACGCTGCCGTGAAGCTCCTCATTGCAGAGAAGCTTGAAGATCTCGTGGCAATTCAGGTTGAAGCGATCAAGAACATCAAGATCGACAAGGTTACTGTCTGGGACAGCGGTCAGAATGCTGACGGTCAGAACTCCACAGCCGGCTTTATTTCCGGTATGATGAAGGCTGTACCGCCCCTGAACGAGCTGTTCAAGCAGGCTGGCATGGAACTGCCGGAGCTGCTGGGCAAGGACATCACCGAGGTGGAAACACCTGAAGAAGCACCGCAGTTTGTAGAAACTGTAGCTGCTGAACCGACAGAGGAATAATGAAAACCGCCGGACGGAATGATCTGTCCGGCGTTTTTTGTATTACAGGGAAATTGCGCAGAGCCTGCGCTGGCGATCGCGTTTGAAAGCCAACCTATGCGGAAAGTCTCTGTTTCGCGGGAAAGCAT
>CALGTT010000349.1 GCA_937901485.1 uncultured Ruminococcus sp. | reverse complement strand
CCTTTGTGGACTGTTTTTCCTTCCGCCGCAAGAAATTCGGAAATAAGGGTGGTTGTGGTGGTTTTTCCGTCGGAACCGGTTACCGCATATTTTTTGCAGGGGCAGAGATCGAAGAATGTTTCCATTTCAGAAGTAATGGCAACGCCGGCTTCCCTTGCCTTTGTCAGAGCGGGGTTATTGTAGTACATGCCCGGTGTACGGAATACGACATTGAAATCGGTCAGTGCATCGAGGTAATCATCCCCCAGACGGAACTGCACGCCCTTGGCTGTGAGCATGTCATAGGTTTCCTGGAATTTGTCCGCTGTGCGTCTGTCACATACGGTCACGGCAATGCCCTTGTCACGGAACAGGGAGATCAGCTCCGTGTGGCTCACGCCCGTGCCGATGAATGCGACATTTTTCAGCTTCATATCGTCAAAAAATCTTGTGATCTTACTCATAATAGCCTCCGGTGTTATGAAAAATTGATACCTATACTTCAGCTTGCAGAAAAAGTCTTTTTCTGGGGTTAGCACCCAAAAGCTGCCCCCACCCCTACCCCTCCCCCAACGGGGGAGGGGCTATATTTCGGGGACTTCGTCCCCGATCCCCTTTTGCGGAGCATCGCTCCGCATTTGATTTTAGGTTTTTCATCAGACTGACCTATACCTATTATATCAGAAAAGATGCAAAAAATCAATCTTTTTCCGGAAATCGCTGTAAATTTAAGTAAAGCTTAATGGAATGCCCGTTTACTCTTCGTTTCGTAGGTTGACTTTCGCTCCATATGCCGTTATAATTAGAGCATAACAAGAAAGGAGCCTATCCCATGCAATACATTACCGCCGAAACCATCCGCACACTGCGCGAGCAGAAAACCCTCACGCAGAAGCAGCTTGCCGCACGGCTCAATGTCAGCGACAAGACCGTTTCCAAATGGGAAACGGGGCGCGGTCTGCCCGATATTTCCATCCTCATGGAGCTTGCCGCCGCGCTCGGCGTGTCCGTGCCGGAGCTTCTGACGGGGGAATGTGCGGTCAACAGCAACCGTTCCTCCAACATCCGCAAAATGCAGTTCTATGTCTGTCCCGTCTGCGGCAATGTCATCCAGTCCGTCGGGGCTGGGGCGTATTCCTGCTGCGGCGTGGCTCTGCCGCCCCTCGAACCGGAGGAATGTGACGAGGAACACGGCATCCTCATCGAGGAGAGCGACGGGGACTATTATGTCACGATGGCGCACCCGATGGAAAAATCCCATTATATCTCGTTTTTCTGCTATGTCAACGCTGACCGCACCGAATTTGTCAAGCTCTACCCCGAACAGAATGCCGCCTGCCGCATCCAGAAGCGCAAGCGCGGATATCTGTATGCGTACTGCAACAGACATGGGCTGTTTCGGGTAACGTTGTAGCAATGGAAGAAATTTCTGAAAACCTATTCCATTTTCCGCGAAGATGTGGTATAATATAAGGTACTATCATCAAATGACAAGGAAGGATTCGTTTTGAATAAATATAAACAGCTTGCCATGAACACGGCAGTCTTTGCCATTGGTTCGTTCGGCTCGAAAATTCTCCTGCTCCTGCTCAATAAGCTCTACACCCACAATCTCGCCGGTGCGGACTACGGCACGAAGGCACTTCTGGAGAATACCGCAAATTTCATCATTCCCATCGTTACCCTCTCCATCGCCGAAGCAGTCATCCGCTACGGACTCGACAGGGAGTTTGACAAGACTGAGATCTTCACCTCCGCGTGTCTGACCGAAATCGCCGGAATGCTGGGGCTTGTGCTGATCTCACCGCTTCTGACACTGCTCCCCTACGCGGACGGCTATGTGCTCTATCTCATCATCTACATCGCTGCCTCGTCCTTCCGGCAGCTCAGCTCGCAGTTTGTGCGTGCACGCGGCATGGTGCGGCTCTTTGCACTTGACGGCATCATTGCCACGCTCACGCTGTTCTGCTTTAATGTTCTGTTCGTGTCCGTCATGGACATGGGCATCATGGGCTTCATGCTCTCGGTCATCCTCTCGGACTTTCTCTCCGGCGTGTTCCTCTGGGCAACGGCGAAGCTCTGGCAGTTTTTCAATCTCCGGATGTACAACGGCGAGATCACAAAGCTCATGCTGCGCTTTTCCATCCCGATGATCCCCACAGCCGTCCTCTGGATCGTGACGGGCTTTTCGGACAGACTGTTCGTGCGCTACATGGACGGCATGGCAGTCAGTGCCGATGTCGGCGAAACAGCAGCCGGCATTTACGAGGCATCCTCCAAAGTGCCGAACCTCATTTCGATGGTTTCCACGATCTTCTTTCAGGCGTGGAACATGTCAGCCATTACGGAAAATAACAGCAAGGACAGGGGCAATTTCTATTACCGCATTTTCTCCGCGTACCAATCCCTGATGTTCTTGGCGGCGGCGTTCATGATCGCGCTGGTCAAGCCCCTTTCCGCGATCCTCATTGACTACAGTGTCTATCCGGAATACATGACAGCATACAAGTACACGCCCGTACTCATTATTGCAGTGCTGATGATGAGCTTCAACCAGTTCCTCAGCAGCATCTACACGGCAACACAGAAAACGACACACAGCTTCTGGTCAAGTCTGGCGGCGGCAGTGACGAACCTGATCCTCAACACCGTGCTGATCTATTACTTCGGCGTACACGGCGCAGTCGCAGCGACCTTTGTCAGCTATCTGGTATGCTATATCATCCGCATCGTGGATACGCGCAGACTCATCCCGTTCAAGGTGCATCACATGCGTTTTGTCCTGAATCTCGTGATACTCTTTGCCATGAGCTTCGCGGCGATCCTCGAACCGTCCTTCCTCATCCCCTTCCAGCTCGTTCTGCTGGTGTTCATGTGCGTGTTCAATGCACAGGCGATCGTGCAGACGGTGAAGAAGGTGCTGAAGAAGGGGTAATGATACCGCATATTGTCCATCATCATCTGCTGCAAAAAGCAGCAAACATCAGCGGCGGTGCGCCGCAAGGAGGTTATTATCATGTCCACCCCCCATCTCCAAGGCAAAAAAGGCGATTACGCGCCCATCGTTCTCATGCCCGGTGATCCGCTGAGAGCGAAATTCATCGCGGAAACCTACCTTGAAAACCCCGTCTGCGTCAACGAGATCCGCGGAATGCTCGGCTTTACGGGCACTTATCACGGCGTTCCCGTATCCGTGCAGGGCAGCGGCATGGGCATTCCGTCCATCGGCATCTATTCCTATGAGCTGTACCACGAGTTCGATGTGCAGGCGATCATCCGCATCGGTACAGCCGGTGCGATCGCGCCGGAAGTACAGCTGCGTGATGTGATCCTCGGACAGGCTGCCTGCACCAACTCCAATTTTGCGGCGCAGTACCGGCTCCCCGGCACATTTGCCCCCATCGCATCCTACCGCCTGCTCTCCACAGCGGCAGAAACCGCAAAGGAGCTTGCAATGTCCGTGCGCGTGGGCAATCTGCTCTCCTCGGACACATTCTATGATGACGCAGATTCCCTCGCAGTATGGAGAAAAATGAACGTCCTCGGCATTGAGATGGAATCCGCCGGACTCTACCTCAACGCCGCACGCGCCGGCAAGGAAGCTCTGTGCATCTGCACCGTGTCCGACTGCCCCCTCGACGGCAAATTCACCACCGCACAGGAACGCCAGACCGGATTCACCGCCATGATGGAGCTTGCACTGGGAACAGTGGAGCGTCTGGGCGGAAAGTAAACAAAGCATTTCCAACCGCATGACGCTCTGCTTGCAAGCGATATGCGGTCCATAAACCCCGATCGCGAAACAGAAACTTCCCCCTCACAGCTCCGCCCTCAAACGCGCTCAACAGCGCGGTTGCCGCGCCATGCGGTTCATAAACCTTGATCGCGAAACAGAAACTTCCCCTCACAGCTTCCCTCTCAAACGCGCTCAACAGCGCGGTTGCCGCGCACGCGTCTGCCAGCGCAGGCTCTGCGCCAAAAAAAGGGTGCCCAAAAGGGCACCGGTAAGAGAGATAATGATAGATAAAGGGGGAATTGGGGGGATTACTAAATCCATTTTCATGATATCACAGAAAGCTTAAATCAATCTTAAATTCCGGAGGTAATATTCGTGGAGCAGAACAAAATCGACCGTATCAATTTTTTAGCCAGAAAAGCCAAGACGGAAGGTCTGACCGATGCCGAACAAGCAGAACAGACTCAGCTCCGTGAAGAATACCGCGCAGGATTCCTGCGCAATCTGCGTGCACAGCTGGACAATACCTATATCATGGATGAGGACGGCAATAAGCGGAAGCTGAAATAGCAAAAGACTGCTGTACAAACGTGCAGCAGTCTCTTTTTATCACTTCGTCCGGCTCTGGTATGCCTGCAATGCCTGTGTGTACAGTGCACCCTTTTTCTGACGATATACCGCGTAAATCACCATGGATATCCCGTACAGGAGCACCGCAATGCCGGCAAAGCCAAGCCACTGCATCGGCGACAGGGTAAACACATGATCCGGCAGGAGAATGCCGCCAAATACCATCTGCCAGCCCAGAAGAAGCCCCATGAACAGGGAAAATCTCGCGGTAAATCCCCACTTTCTCAGCATCACCCTCGTAAAGCACAGGCAGAACAGCAGAACTCCGCCGACTGCACCGGCAAAAAGATACCAAAGACTCGCCCTCTCGATCCTCCCGTCCGCATCCGGCAGCAGGAGCATCAGAAACAAAAACCATGTCACGGTAAAGCACACACCGCTGCGAAGCCATGTGAAAAATCGTTTCCATTCATACATTGTAAAAACCTCCTTAAATTGCTAAGATCTCGCGTAATTTCGGGACATATTTTCTTGAAACCGAAAGCCGTTCGCCGTTGCACAGCGTTGCCGTCAGCGTCCGGTTCAGCTCAGGATGCAGAGCCGTGAGCTTTTGCAGATTGACAATCTGTGAACGTGAAATGCGCAGAAAATCGCGTCCGGAAAGCATTTCTTCCAGCTCGTACAGCCGATGGCTGATCTCCATGACCGCATCCGCAGTATACAGAAACGTCCGGTCATCCACGGACTCAAACCAGAGCACCTGCGAGGGTTCGACCAAACAGGTCGTTTTCTCGTTTTTTGCCTGTATTTTGCCGGAAAACTGCGCGATATACGCTCTGAGCCTGTGCACCTGCGCGTCCTCACGCGCACATCGGATGATGACCGCAAGCGGTGCGCTCTCCCGTTCTTCGATGTGTATTTCCATCGTGTTCCTCCTCTCTTGTCATGTGACCGCGGTTCATGCTTCTATCATACCACGTTTCCCCCGCCCTTGCAAGCATTTTCCGGTAAGAGGTACACCACAGGGGGACAGGATGCCGGAATGCCTGCAATTGCCGGAAAGTTTTCGGCAATCTTCCAAAAATCACTTGACTTTTTGAATAAATTGTGGCATAATGAAAGTGATTGCAATTGTTGCAAACCGGAAGGTCTGCACTTCTTCCGGACAAAATATTATGAGAGGAGCATGTATATGCTGAAGAAAATCACAGGAGGAATCGTTTCTGCCGTGATGCTCGCCGCATCCCTCGGCACAGCCGGCTTTGCCGATGCCGTGCAGAACCGCACAGTCAGTGCCGCAGAAACACCGAACTACGCCGAAGCACTCCAGAAATCACTCTTTTTCTATGAATGCCAGCAGGCAGGCCCGCTGCCGGAATGGAACAGAGTCGAGTGGAGAGCCGATTCGACCATGATCGACGAGATCCCCGGCGGCTGGTACGATGCCGGCGACCATGTCAAGTTCAATCTGCCCATGTCCTACTCCGCCTCCATGCTGGCGTGGGGACTCTACCAGTACCCCGATGGTCTGGAAAAAAGCGGTGAGATGGACAATTATGTCAATAACCTCGAATTCGTCCTCGACTACCTCGCAGCCTGCGACCGCGGCACATCCGCAGTCTTTCAGGTGGGCAACGGTACTGCCGACCATACATGGTGGGGCCCCGTTGAGCTGTACGAATACGGTATGACCGATCAGGGCAATTCCTACGAGGCATCCCGTGAGATCCTTGAATCCTCCGAAGGCTGCTCGGCAGTTTTCGGCGAAATGGCAGCGGCTCTGGCTGCCGGAAGTGCTGCCCTCAAGGGCAGAGTGGAGCAGTCAAAGCTTGACGGCTATCTGGAACATGCGGAAAGCCTGTTCAAGCTGGCGGATGCATCCAAGAGCAATGATGTTTACAATGACAGTAATGCATCCGGCTTCTATCGCTCCAGCCACTTCTATGATGACCTGTTCTATGCGGCAAACTGGCTGTATATCGCCACCGGCGATCAGGCGTATCTGGACAAGGCTAAGAGCTATGTGCCGAATCTCGACACGGAGCTTGGCTCTTCCGACCTTAAATACACATGGGGCATGTGCTGGGATGATGTGATGCAGGGCGGTATGCTGCTGTATGCGATCAATACCGGCGAGGATTTCTTTGTGAACCATGCGGAAAAGCATGTCAACTACTGGACAAATTCCGTGGAAAAGCTTGACGGCGGTATGCGCTGGCTGACCACATGGGGCTCTCTGCGTCATGCAACGGCTGCCGGATTTATTGCAGCTGTCGCATGTGACACGGTGCTCAAGGATACCAAGACACAGGCACAGGTGGATTTCTACGAGGATCAGATCGACTATGCTCTCGGTGTGAACCCCGACAACCGCAGCTTTGTGGTAGGTTATGGCGAAAATGCGCCGAAAAATCCGCATCACAGAACTGCACACGGCAGCTGGAAGAATGACCTTGCCATTCCGGAAACCAACCGTCACACCCTGTATGGTGCACTGGTCGGCGGCCCGAATCAGGACGGCAGCTATGAGGATGACCGTCAGAACTTCATCAACAACGAGGTAGCAACCGACTACAACGCAGGCTTTACGGCTCTGCTTTGCAAGATGCTGGACGAATACGGCGGCACATCCGATCCGAGCTTCCCGGCAAAGGAAGCACATGACGGCCCGGAATTCTATGTGGAAGCCGAGGGCAAGGCATCCGCAGGCGGCGTGGATCTGAAGCTGCGCTTCACCAACCACACAGCATGGCCGGCAAGAATTCAGGATAATGTGTCCTATCGTTACTTTATGGATCTCTCCGAGCTGATCGCGGCTGGCTACAAGGCGAGCGATGTGGTCATCCGTGTGGACAGAGATCAGGCAGCAATGTACTCCGGCGAGGGTGTCAAGCCCGCGGAGATCACAGGGCCGACACAGTATGACGGCAACATCTATTATATTGAAGTCAACTATCCGGACGGCAGAGCCGCAATGCCCATTTCCGAGGGCAGAAACCAGTGCGAGCTGATGCTGGCTCTGGTATTCCCGGACTACGGCACGGGCTGGGATGCGTCCAACGACTTCTCCAACGAGGAGATTCTGGGCAGTGAAGATCCGGTCATTGCCAAGAACATTCCGGTTTACATGGACGGCAAGCTCTACTTCGGCACAGAGCCGGACGGCACGAGCGCGAATGGTGATTCCAGTGTAGAACCGACTGTTCCTGCTGATCCGCCGGCAACGACTGAGCCGAAGCAAACCACAGCACCGCCGGCAACGACCGAGCCTGCAACGACAACCACAGAGCCGGACGAGCCGCTGACACCGCCGACAAGCTCCGGCGGCACGACCGCTGTCAAGTACGGCGATGTCAACTGCGACGGTGAAGTAAACCTTCTCGATGTCCTGACGCTGAACCGCAACCTGCTGATCGGTGAGGAACTGACGGCGGACGGCGTTGTGAACGCAGACGTTGACCTCGACAAGAAGCCGACCTCCGTGGATGCGCTGAACATTCTGAAGTTTACGATCGGCATTGTGAAGGAACTGCCGTTATAATGCAAAAAAGAACAGCTCCGCTGTGTGCGGGGCTGTTTTTGTGTTTTTTTCATTTCTTACATAATCCCAGAAATTCCGGACAAAATAGATGCAGAAATCCATTCACCGGAGGTGCATCCATATGCAGAAACGCATCCGTTCAAGCATTCGCTTTCCACACGCCCCTGCCATTCACAGTCATGCCTGTATCGTGGGACAGAAGGAGGGGGACGGGCCGATGGGGGATTGCTTTGACCGTATCGAACAAGATCCGTATTTCGGGGAAAAGACATGGGAGCAGGCAGAGAGCCGGATGCAGGCGGACACGCTTGCGCTTGCCATTGACAAGGGACAGCTCCAGCCGGCACAGATCGACTGCATCGCTGCCGGCGACCTCGTGAACCAGTGCACAAGCTCGACCTTTGCGATCCGTTCGCTGGGCGTGCCGTTCCTCGGCGTGTACGGGGCGTGCTCCACAATGGCAGAAAGTCTCCTGATCTCGTCCATTCTCGTGGACGGGGGCTTCTGTGAACATGCCGCGGCAGTGACCTCCTCCCACTTTTCCACGGCGGAGCGTCAGTTTCGCTTCCCCCTGTCCTACGGCGGTCAGCGCACGCCCACGTCCCAGTGGACATGCACGGCATCCGGTGCCGTGGTGGTGTCCTCCAAGGGAGGCGGTGCACATGTACGAGGTGCGTGCATCGGAAAGGTCACGGACTACGGCATCACCGATGCCAACAACATGGGCGCAGCCATGGCACCTGCCGCCGCCGACACCATCTTCCGCTATTTGCAGGACACGGAAACCAAGCCTGCCGACTACGACATGATCGTGACGGGGGATCTTGGGAACATCGGTTCAAAGCTGCTGATCGACCTGCTGAATGCGCAGGGTGCGGACATTGCCGCACAGCATCACGACTGCGGCGCGATGATGTTCAACGAGCATTCGCAGGACACCCATGCAGGCGGTTCGGGGTGCGGATGCGCGGCGAGCCTGCTCTGCGGGCATTTCCTGCCGCTTCTTGAACGGGGCGAGGCGCGGCGCATTCTGTTTGCGGCGACCGGTGCACTGCTTTCGCCCATGTCCGCACAGCAGGGGGAGAGCATTCCGTGCATTTCCCATCTGGTCGAACTGACGGCAGAGGGGGTGTAGGCATGGCAATGGATCTGTTGAAAGCATTCCTTGTGGGCGGCACGATCTGCGCGGTGGGGCAGGTATTGATCGACTACACAAAGCTCACACCTGCGCGGATCCTGACGGCGTTCGTCATTCTTGGTGTCATTCTTTCGGCACTTGGCTGGTATGAGCCGCTGGCGGAATTTGCCGGAGCAGGGGCAAGCGTACCGCTGACGGGCTTCGGGCATCTTCTGGCGAAGGGCGTGCGCGAGACGATCGCGGAAAAGGGTGCGCTGGGCATTCTGTCCGGCGGACTGACCGCCGCGGCAGGCGGCATCACGGCGGCACTTGTCGCCGGACTTCTGACAGCCGCGATCTTCCGCAAGCGCATGAAGCGCGGATAAAAATGGACAATGCATTCAGTTTTTCGAAAAGCCATCGGCGATCGCGCCGCAGGCAGCTGAAAAGTTTTTGGTCGAGCTTTTTTCAAAAAGCTCGCAGGGGTCAAGGG